>NZ_JBFBBE010000086.1:0-40061 GCF_040682555.1 Streptomyces sp. NPDC051172 | reverse complement strand
GATCTTTTCAGCCCGTCCGGCGTTTGAGGACGGGGCCGTTCAGGCCGAAAGTGGGGGTCTGGGGGCGCAGCCCCCAGGGTCGGGACGGGAAGGGGCGGCGGGGGCGAAATAGAATCGGCGGGTGAACGACCCCGTAGCCCCGGCCGAAGCCCTGCGCCGCAGTCTTGCCGGCCTCCTCGACGGGCTGCCGCCCAAGCAGGCCGCCCAGGCCGTCGACCGCCTCATCGCCAATTACCGCGGGGCCACCCCGACCGACGCCCCCATCCTCCGCGACCGCGCAGACGTGGCCGCCTACGCCGCCTACCGCATGCCGGCCACCTTCGAGGCGGTGCACTCCGCGCTGGAGGCGTTCGCCGACGCCGTGCCCGGCTGGACACCCGGCAGCCACACCGACCTCGGTGGCGGCACCGGTGCCGCCACCTGGGCCGTCACCGCCACCTGGGACGGCACCCGCCCCGTCACTGTCCTCGACTGGGCCGAACCCGCCCTCGCCCTCGGCAAGGAACTCGCCGCCGCCAACCCCGCCCTCCAGCAGGCCAGTTGGCGACGCGCCCGCATCGGCGCCGCCCTCACCCTCGACGACACGGACCTCCTCACCGTCTCCTACGTCCTCAACGAACTCACCGAACCCGACCGCACCGCCCTCGTGGACGCAGCCGCGGCCGCCGCCCGGGCCGTCGTGATCGTCGAGGCCGGCACCCCCGCCGGATACGCCCGCGTCATCGAGGCCCGCGACCGCCTGATCGCCGCCGGGTTCCACGTAGCCGCGCCCTGCCCGCACAGCGCCCGCTGCCCGATCGTCCCCGGCGAGGACTGGTGCCACTTCGCGGCAAGGGTCAGCCGTTCCTCCCTGCACCGCCAGGTCAAGGGTGGCTCCCTGCCTTACGAGGACGAGAAGTTCAGCTACGTCGCCGCCGCCCGCTTCCCCTCTTCTCCCGCCCAGCCGCTCGCCTCTTCTCCCGCCCAGCCGCCCCGTGTCACCCCGGCGCCCAACCGCGTCGTACGCAGGCCCCAGATCCGCAAGGGCCAGGTGCTCCTGGACCTGTGCGAGACCGAACCCTCCCTCGGCCGCACCACGGTCACCAAACGCCACGGTGACCTGTACAAGGCGGCCCGGGACGCGGCCTGGGGCGACCCCTGGCCGCCGTACACCCAGGAGCCGTAGCACCACGAGCCGGTACCGTCGGTCCATGGTCAAGAAGCCCGCCCCCGACGCCACCCGCCGCAGCGAGCGGTCCCGTCGCGCGATCTACGACGCCGCCCTCGCCCTGGTCGGTGAGATCGGCTACCCGAGGACGACCATCGAGGGCATCGCCGCCCGGGCCGGCGTCGGCAAGCAGACGATCTACCGGTGGTGGGGGTCGAAGGCCGACGTCCTGCTGGAGGCGTTCCTCGACCTCAGTGCGCAGGCGGCGCGGGACGCGGGCCAGGAGCCGTACGTCATCCCGGACACCGGCGACCTCGCCGCCGACCTCAAGGCCGTGCTGCGGGTCACCGTCGACCAGCTGAAGGACCCCCGGTTCGAGGTGCCCTCCCGGGCGCTGGCCGCCGAGGGCCTCGTCAACGAGCAGCTCGGCCGGGAGTTCGTGGCCAAGCTCCTCGAACCCTCGCTCCAGCTGTACGTCGACCGGCTGCGTTCCGCGCAGCGAGCCGGTCAGGTCCGCCCCGACATCGACCCGCGCATCGCCCTGGAACTGTTCGTCTCACCCCTCGCCCAGCGCTGGCTGCAGCACACGGGACCGATCTCGTACGCCTACACGGACACCCTCGTCGAGTACGCCCTGCACGGTCTTGCCCCTCGTACCCCGGATGTCCCTTCTGGCACCCCGGAGCACGGCGCGGTGGGACCATAGGGCATGCTGTTGCGCACGACAGCGAGGCGAGGGTGGTAGATGAGCGCGGAGTTGGGCGGCCGGACCGGCCGGCAGGGCAAACTCTCCCAGTGGCTGCGTGGCCGCCGCCCGAAGGAGACCGGCGCCGAAGAAGGCGGCCGTGAGGCCCTGCTGCTCGCCGCCGCCGGAGCGGGTCTGCCGCTCGCCCCCGCCGCGTATCCCGCCCCCGGCTACCGCTGTTCCTGCGACCGCGTGGGCTGTCCCACTCCGGCCCGGCACCCGGTGTCGTTCGCCTGGCAGACGCAGTCCACCACCGACCGCGCCCAGATCGAGCGCTGGGCCCGCCACCAGCCGCAGGCCAACTTCATCACCGCGACCGGCATGGTGCACGACGTCCTCGACATGCCTCTGGAGGCGGGCCGGGAGGCCTTGGAGCGGCTGCTTGCCGCCGGCATCGAGGTCGGGCCCGTCGCCGAGAGCGACGACGGGCGGCTGCTGTTCTTCACCCTCACCAGGGGCACCCCCGAGGACGAGGACGAGTGGTGGCCGTGCGAGTTGGACTGCCACCCCGAGACGATGGACGAGCACCCGGGGCTGCGGTGGCACTGCCGTGGCTCGTACGTCCTCGTGCCGCCTGCCCGGCTGCCCGGTGACCAGGGTGTGCACTGGGTACGGGGGCTTGAGCATCCGCTGCCGGATCCTCTGAGCCTGCTTGAGATTCTCACGGACTCCGGTGCCCGGTACGCGGGTGAGGAGCCCGACCACGCGGGTGCGGGCTGGCCCCTGCGGCACTAGGCGCTCCGCGGGTTGGGCGGCGATGTGTTGTCGGTCGTCTGCGGCTCCGTCGTGGCTGGTCGCGTCCGCGCGGCGGTAGCCGCAGATCAGACACAGCCCCGCGCCCCTTTAGGGCGCGGCCGAACCGCAGTTGCCTACGACCCCTGCGCGGATGTCAGGCCCTCCAACCGTGACAGGACCGCCACCCCGTCGCTGCCCGCGCTCCGAGGCGGGTCCAGGGCCACCCCGTTCGACATGTACTCCAGGGTCAGCGACTGCTTGATCTCGCCGGTGGTCAGCGCCTTCACGCTTGCGTTCTGCGCGGGGATCGAGGTGCCCGCTGCGGCGGTCTGCTTCTCGTAGCGGCGGTTGGTGAAGAAGACCAGTGCGCCGCCGTCCGTCGTGCGCAGCGCCAAGGGGGCGTAGCTGCCGTTGATCAGCGGCTCGTCGATGAACTGTGTGACCAGGCCCGGCTTCTTGGACAGCTTCTTGCGCTCGGCGCGCCACTGGTCGGTGTGCGGACCCGGGGCGAAGACCTGCCCGCCGTTCTTCAGGTAGGTCGCGTAGTCCTTGCTCAAGTCCCCGGGCGGGACGGCGAATTCGGCCGAGTTCGCCGGTACGGCCTCGGCCCAGCCGGCCGCGTCCTTCTGCACCTTCGGCAGCGCGCCCGGGCGGATGAGCGTCAGATACGCCACCTTCCACGGCCGGCCCAGACCGTCGCGGTGGAAGACCAGCAGCCAGTGCAGATTGCCGCCCTTGTTGCCCTGGGCCTCCGCGACGAACCAGCGGGGCCAGCCCGCCTTCTTGGGGATCGTGTACGTCACGTCGCTCAGCTGCAGCGGTGTGTGCGCCGGATTGCCGGACGGGCTGAGCGCGTGACCGGCCTTGAGGCGGGCCGCGTCGATGTCGCCCAGGGCGCCGGTGACATGGTCGGCGTCGAGCGAACTGTCGTACGCCTTGTCCGCCTTGTTGTACGCGGACGTGAACTGTTCGAGCGCCTTGGCCGCCTCGGCGCGGGTGGAGGAGGGGAGCACCTCGCGCTCCCCGTGCACCACCACACAACCGCTCGCCGTCAACGACAAAGCGGTCACCGAGGCCGCAATCAGTGCGCTTCGCTCAAGCCTGCGGAGCCTTCGAGGGCCGCGATCCCTGCTCATCAGGTGTCTTCACCTTCCCCTTCCCGGAGGCGAACCCTACCGGGGCGAAGAACAGCGCGAGCGTCGGGATCAAGTACAGCAGCCACACCGTGACCTGAAGGACGGTCGGGTCCGGCTGGAAGTTGAACACGCCCTTGAGGAGGGTGCCGTACCAGCTGTCCGGCGGGATGGTGTCACTGATGTCGAACGCCAGGTGCGTCAGGCCGGGGATCCAGTCGGCCTCCTGGAGGTCGTGGAAGCCGTACGCCAGTACGCCCGCGGCCACGACGACCAGCATGCCGCCGGTCCAGGAGAAGAACTTCGCGAGGTTGATCTTCAGGGCGCCGCGGTAGAACAGCCAGCCCAGGAAGACCGCCGTCGCCAGGCCCAGCGCCACGCCGATCAGGGGGCGCGGGGTGCCGTCGCCGGCCGCGTGCACCGAGGCCCACACGAACAGGGCGGTCTCCAGGCCCTCACGGCCGACGGCGAGGAACGCGGTGGCGACCAGGGCGCCCGTGCCCATGGCGAGGGCCGCGTCCAGCTTGCCGTGCAGCTCCGACTTCAGGTGCCGGGCGGTGCGCCGCATCCAGAACACCATCCACGTCACCAGACAGACGGCGACGACGGAGAGCGAGCCGCCGAGGGCCTCCTGCGCCTCGAACGTCAGCTCCTGGGAGCCGAATTCGAGGACGCAGCCGAAGCCCATCGCGATCAGCACGGCGATGGAGATGCCGATCCAGATGGGCCGGATGGCGTCCCGGCGGCCCGTCTTGACCAGGTAGGCGATCAGGATGCAGACGACCAGGCTGGCTTCGAGACCCTCGCGCAGACCGATCAGATAGTTGGAGAACACGGCTCACGCCTCCTTGGAGAACAGCGTGCTGCCCCACCAGTCGTCCTTGTCACGGACGCCGGGCGGAACGGCGAACACCGCCGAACCCACGTGCTGGATGTACTCGTTGAGGGCGTCGGTCGCCGACAGCCTGCGCTGCAGCGGGATGAACCCGCCCCGCACGTCCCGCTGGTAGGCGAGGAAGAACAGGCCCGCGTCCAGCCGGCCGAGGCCGTCGGTGCCGTCGGTGAAGGAGTAGCCGCGGCGCAGGATCGTGATCCCGTTGTTGGAGTCGGGGTGCGCGAGCCGGACGTGCGCGGTGGGCTTCATGGCCTTCAGGAACGGCTCGTCGTGCTCCTTGGCCTTGCCGACCGGGGCGCCCTCGCCCTTGTCCCGGCCGAAGACGTCCTCCTGCTCCTGCAGCGAGGTGCGGTCCCAGGTCTCGATGTGCATGCGGATGCGCCGCGCGACGAGATACGACCCGCCGGTCATCCAGTCGGGGCCGTCCTTCTCGCCGACCCACACGAACTTCTTCAGGCGGTCCGTCTCGGTGCCCGCGATGTTGCGGGTGCCGTCCTTGAAGCCCATCAGGTTGCGCGGGGTCTGCGCGTCCGGGGTCGTCGAGGAGGTCTTGCCGAAGCCGAGCTGCGACCAGCGGATGTTGACCTTGCCGAAGCCGATGCGGGCCAGGTTGCGGATCGCGTGCACGGCGACCTGCGGGTCGTCCGCGCAGGCCTGGATGCACAGGTCGCCGCCGGTGCGGTTCCTGTCGAGGTTCTCGCCGGGGAACTGCGGCAGGTCCACCAGCGCCTCGGGCCGGTGGTCCTTCAGCCCGAACCTGTCGAACAGCGAAGGGCCGAAGCCGATCGTCAGCGTCAGCCGCGAGGGCTTGAGGCCCAGCGCCTCACCGGTGTCGTCCGGCGGGGCTTCGGCGAGACCGCCGTACGCGCCCTCCCCGACCGCCTTCCCGCCCGTCATCCGGCGCGCGGCCGCCGTCCAGTCCTTCAGCATCTGCACGAACTCGGCGCGGTCGTCCGTCTGTACGTCGAACGCGGCGAAGTGCAGCCTGTCCTGTACGGGCGTCGCGATGCCGGCCTGGTTCACGCCGTGGAAGGCGACCGCGGCTCCGGTCTCGGCGGCCGTCGGGTCCGCGTCGTTGCCTGCGCGGGTCATCGCGACCGCACCGCCGGCTGCGGCGGCACCGAGCGCGAGCCCCGCCCCGCCCCAGCCGATCAGCGAACGGCGGGAGGGGGCCTTGGAGCTGCCTGCCTCGGTGGTGGCGGCTTCCTGGGTGTCCGTCATGGTGTTGTCCGTCCCCTACTTGACGACGGCGGCGGCGAGCTTGGACAGCGGCTCCGCGAGCGCGTTCACCGCGTCCGAGAGCTCCTTGCGCTGGTCCTGAGTGACCTTGTCGTACGACACGAAGCCGTCGGAGGTCTTGTCGGTGCGGTACTTGTCGAGCAGCGTGTTCAACGTGGCGAACTGCTTGTCGAGCTCGGTGGCCAGCGCCTTGTCGTTCTTCTGCGCGACCGGCTTGAGCAGTTCGTACGCCTGCTGCGCGCCTTCCACGTTGGCCTTGAAGTCGCTCAGGTCCGTGTGCGAGTAGCGGTCCTCCTCACCGGTGACCTTGCCGGTGGCGACCTCGTCGAGGAGCTCCTTGGCACCGTTGGCCATGGAGGTCGGGGTGATCTCGGCCTTGCCGACCCGCTGCTGCCAGTCCTTCAGATCGGTGACCAGCTGGTCGGCGAGGGTCTTCTGCTCGGCGCCGATCTTCTTGTCCTGCCACAGCGCCTTCTCCAGCGCGTGCCAGCCGGTCCACTTCTGGCCCTTCTCCAGGCCGTCGGCGCGGGTGTCGGTCTTCGGGTCGATGTCGCCGAAGGACTCGGCGATCGGCTCGGTGCGCTCCCAGCCGACGCGGGAGGGGGCGTAGGCGTCCTGGGCGGCCTTGAGGTCGCCGGCCTTGATGGCCTTGGCGAAGACCTCCACCTTCGGGAGGGTCGCGTCGGCCTGCTCCTGCGCCCACTCGCGGTAGTCGGCAACGGCCTTGTCCAGCTCGGGGTTCCGCTTGGCGGTGGCGCCGGAACCGGTGACGGTCAGCTTCTGCCGGACGCCGTGGCCCTTCATGCCGGGGCGGCAGGCGATCTCGTACTCGCCCGCCTTCACCTCGGCGGTCAGCGTGTACTTCGTACCGGACCCGATGTTCTCCTTCTCGGAGACGATCCGGTCGTCCGGGAAGAGGATCTCGACCTCGGTCGCCTTGGAGCCCTTGTTCTCGATCTTCAATGTGACCTGTCCGGCCGGCACCGACTTGGTGGAGGTGTCGCACGTGGAGTCGGCGGCGGTCACCTGGACCGCGGCGTCGCCGTCGCCCTTGCTCTTCTCCGTGCACCCGGTGACGGCGGTCAGCGCCGCCGCGGTGGCGACGGCGGTGACGACGGAGAGTCTGGCGGCTCGCATGCAGGCTCCTGAGGCTGGCGAAAAAATCGCGTGGTCGAGACTCACGCAGGGTTGGTGAGGCTCACCTAACTTACCTAAGGCTTACCTGCCTAATGCCCGGCCGTGTGGTGATTCGGATCTCATGGACGCTGTATGAGCACGGCGCGATCGCGGCGGCGCAATGTGAATACCAAGGATTGGTCAAGGGGGCGTCAAGGGATCCGTCCAGTGTTTCAATTCCCCCGTGACCGACTACGACGTGCTCCGCGTCTTCTGCGCCCCGAACGGCGGCTACGGCAACGAACTCGGTGTCGTCCGCGAGGGATCCGTCATGCCCGACCAGGCGGAGCGACAGGCGTTCGCCGCGAAGCTCGGGTTCAGCGAGACCGTGTTCGTCGACGACCCCGAGCGCGGAGTCGTCGACATCTACACCCCCACCCTGCGCCTGCCCTTCGCCGGCCACCCCTGCGTCGGCGCGGCCTGGCTCCTCGATGTGGACGAACTGGTCACCCCGGCCGGGCAGGTCGGGGCGCGCCAGGACGGGGAGTTCAGCTGGATCGAGGCCCGCGCGGAGTGGGCCCCGCCGCGCACCTTGCGCCAGTACGCCACGGCCGCCGAGGTCGACGACCTGCCCGTCCCGCCGAAGGGGGAGTGGATCTACGCCTGGGCCTGGGAGGACGAGCCCGCTGGGCGGGTCCGTGCGCGTGGTTTCCCCGGCCGGGACGACGGCATCGACGAGGACGAGGCCACCGGGGCGGCCGCGTTGCTCCTCACCGACCGGCTTGGGCGGGCGCTGAACATCACGCAGGGGGCGGGGTCGCAGATCCTCACGGCTCCGCAGCCGTACGGGTGGGTCGAGATCGGCGGGCGTGTGTATCTGGAACGCCAGCCCGAACGCTAGGACCCCGTCCCTATGCGCTCAGCGGGAACTCCTCTCCCAGCGCCCGGAACACCGCCGTGTTCAAGGCGAACGCCCGCTTGCACTCCGCGACGATCCGCTGCTTCTCCAGGTCGTCAGCGCGTACGGCATCCAGCAGTTCCCGGTACTCGCGCTTGAAGGCGGCCGGGTTGGCGACCCCCTCGAACACGTAGAAGCGCACCCCGTCGCCCTTCCGTGCGAAGCCCCACGTCTTCTCCGCCTTGCCGCGGATGATCTGGCCGCCGGAGAGGTCTCCCAGATACCGGGTGTAGTGGTGCGCGACGTAGCCGCCGGGCCACTGTTCGGCGCACTGGCGCACCCGGGCCGCGTACGCCGCTGTCGCCGGGAGTGCGCGCAGTCCCGTGCGCCAGTCGGGGCCCCGTAGGTGTGCCAGGTCCTGCTCCAGGGCCGTCAGGCGGAGGAGTTCCGGCCGGATGAAGGGGCCGGCCACCGGGTCGGACGCCAGCCGCTCGGCTTCGGTCTCCAGGGCCTCGTAGACGAACCACAGTTGCTCGGTGTAGCGCGCGTACGCCTCCACGCCCAGCCGCCCGCCCAGCAGGTCGCTCATGAACGTCGAGGTCTCCGCCTCCGTGTGCTGCTCGTGGGACGCGGTGCGGATGACGGTCGAGAAGGAGTCCATGGGCCCCGTCTTCCAAGGTTGCCGACAGGCTGTCGGTAAAAGTGTACGAGAAAAGACCCGCCCCGGCAGCGGGACGGGTCTTCGAAGATCGATACGAAATTCCTACGGCAGGGTGAGGATCTCCGCCCCCGACTCCGTCACCACCAGCGTGTGCTCGAACTGGGCCGTCCGCTTGCGGTCCTTCGTGACGACCGTCCAGCCGTCGTCCCACATGTCGTACTCGTGCGTCCCGAGCGTCAGCATCGGCTCGATCGTGAACGTCATCCCGGGCTGCATGACGGTCGTCGCGTGCGGGCTGTCGTAGTGCGGGACGATCAGGCCCGAGTGGAAGGACGAGTTGATGCCGTGGCCCGTGAAGTCGCGGACCACGCCGTACCCGAACCGCTTGGCGTACGACTCGATGACCCGGCCGATGATGTTGATCTGGCGGCCCGGCTTGACCGCCTTGATCGCGCGGTGCAACGACTCCCGGGTCCGCTCGACCAGCAGCCGGCTCTTCTCGTCGACGTCCCCGACCAGGTAGGTCGCGTTGTTGTCGCCGTGCACACCGCCGATGTACGCCGTCACGTCGAGGTTGACGATGTCGCCGTCGCGCAGCACCGTCGAGTCCGGGATGCCGTGGCAGATGACCTCGTTGACCGAGGTGCACAGGGACTTGGGGAAGCCGCGGTAGCCGAGCGTCGACGGGTAGGCGCCGTGGTCGCACATGTAGTCGTGCGCCACCTTGTCCAGTTCGTCGGTGGTGACACCCGGCGAGATGAGCTTCGCCGCTTCCTCCATCGCCTGCGCGGCGATCCGGCCGGCGACCCGCATCGCCTCGATCGTCTCGGGCGTCTGCACCTCCGGCCCGGTGTACGGCGTCGGGGCGGGCTTGCCGACGTACTCGGGACGGCGGATGTTTCCGGGTACGGAACGGGCGGGGGACAGCTCCCCTGGTACGAGCAGCGACTGGCCAGACATGCCAGTGAGTCTAACGAGCGGGTGTGGGGGAACATGTCCCTGGCGAGAGGAGCAGGTCATGGC
Organism: Streptomyces sp. NPDC051172; assembly: GCF_040682555.1. Taxonomy (NCBI): domain Bacteria; kingdom Bacillati; phylum Actinomycetota; class Actinomycetes; order Kitasatosporales; family Streptomycetaceae; genus Streptomyces; species Streptomyces sp. NPDC051172. The sequence continues at coordinate 30,469 of NZ_JBFBBE010000086.1, read as the reverse complement.
CTTGTTCAAGAAGCGCACGGTCGGCAAGCCGGGCGAGTGGTACTACTGCCTGGAGCACAAGAAGGTCGAGGAGGGGCCGGAGTGCCCCGCCAAGGACCGCTTCGGGCCGTACGCCTCCCGGCAGGAGGCCGAGCACGCGATGCAGACGGCGCGCGAGCGCAACCTCGAGTGGGAGAACGACCCGAAGTGGCACGACGCCCCTGCCGGAACCCCTGACGACGACTGATCAGGCCTGCGCGGTGGTCTGTGCCGGTGCGGCTGCCGTCCGCTGGTCGCGCAGCCGCAGCGCGTGCTCGTTCGTGCGCACGTCGTACGTCATCAGCTTGGGCAGGCACAGCGCCAGCAGCCCCACCGCGCCCGCGCAGAGCAGGCCGCCGGACCAGACGGACGTCCGTACGCCCCACCAGGCGGCGAAACCGCCGGAGCGGACCTGGCCGACGGTCGGCCCCACCGAGTACGACAGCAGCTCGATCCCGGCGAGCCGGCCGCGCAGCTCGTCCGGGATCGTCTGGTTCCACATGGCGCCGCGGAAGATCCCGCTGACCATGTCGCAGCCGCCGGCCACGGTCAGGAACAGCAGCACCAGCCATACGTTGCCGACGACGCCGGCGGCGGCGATCGCCAGGCCCCACAGCGCCGCTGACAGCACCACCATCCGCCCGTGCCGGTGCACCCGTGAGGTCCAGCCGCCGGTCAGCCCCACCAGCATCGACCCGAACGGGACCGTCGCGTACATCAGGCCCAGCGCCCAGTTCGCGTCCAACTCGTCGGCCAGGAAGGGCAGTACGGCGAGCGGCATCGCCAGGAACATCGCGGCGAGGTCGACGGCGTAGGTGCCGAGGAGTTCCTTGCGGCTCCAGGCGTAGCGGGCGCCCTCCGCGATGGCCTTCAGCGAGGGCTTCGCGGCTTCGTGAGCGGCGGGGGAGGCGGCGATGGGGACGATGAGGAGCACGGAGACGACGAAGGTCGCGAGGTCCGCGCCGTACGCCCAGCCGAGGCCCGCGTACGCCACGACCACGCCCGCCAGGGCCGGGCCGGCGACGCCGCCGACCGTCCAGCGCAGGGAGTTCAGCGCGGCGGCGGCGGGCATGTGCTCGTGGGCCACGATGCGGGGCCAGAGGGAGTCGATGGCCGGGCGTTGTACGGAGACGAGGGCGGAGGACAGGGCGGCGACGGCGTACAGCGGCCATACGGCCGGGTGCGGGAGCAGGGCGTTGGCCAGCAGGGCCGCGCTGAGCAGGCCCTGTCCGGCCTCCGTCCACACGATCAGCTTCCGCTTGTCGAGCGCGTCGGCGAGGGCGCCGCCGTACAGCCCGAACACGAGCAGGGGCAGCAGCTCCACGGCTCCGATCGCGCCGACCGCCGCCGCGGATCCGGTGAGCTCCTTGAGTTGCACCGGCAGCGCGACGAACGTCAGGAAGCTCCCGAAGTTCGAGATCGTTCCCGAGACCCACAGCCGCCGGAAGTCGCGGGAGTTCCGCCAGGGGGTGAGGTCGGGGAGGAGCGCGCGCAGGCCGTCGGTGGTCACGAAGGGCCATGCTCGGCGGGGCCGCCACCACAGGCAACCGTTTTTCGCCCCCGCCGCCCCTACCCGTCCCGTACCTGGGGGCTGCCGCCCCCAGACCCCCGCTTCGGCCTGAACGGCCTCGTCCTCAAACGCCGGACGGGCTGAGTTGGGGCGGCGGGGGCGAAATCCTCGGGTGAGGTCACCAGCGCGCCGGTGGCGGGGCCGTCAGTTGTTCCGCCAGGCGGTACAGGCGGTCCCTCAGGCGCCGGTTGCCCCGAGGCGCCGGCAGCGCGTTCTCGCCGGCCGCCGCACTCACCAGGTGCTGCACGGTGTCCAGGTCCAGCTCGGAGCCCTCCGGCACAGCCAGCGACTCGTGAGCCAGAGAGGCAAGTTCATCCTCCCCCGGCCCGAGCGCCAACACCGTCGCCCCGGCCCGCCGCACGTCGTACACCCGCTCCAGCAGCGGACCCTCCGGCCCGGCGGGCGAAACCACCAGCAGCGTCTCCCCCCGCCGCGCAGCCGCCAACCGCCCGAGCCCCACCGCCAGATGTGCCGGATCCGAGGGACGCGCCCCATGCCGTACGAGCGTCGGCGTCAGCTCCGGCGTCCCCGACCACGCCGCCTCGTCCACCAGATGCGCCGCCAGATGCCACGGCTCGTACTCCTCGGTGCCCACCAGCAGCAGCCCCCCGCCGTGCGACACCACCGATCCGCGCAGCACCCCCGCGAACCGCCGCGCGGCCCCCAGCCACTCGGTCCCGGCGAGCACTTCCCGCAGCAACGCGACACGTACGGCGTCCATGCCTGCGCATCCTGCACCAGTCGGCGACCCCTGACCGGGCGTTCACCCCGAATTCGCCCGACCTGGCGACAGTGCCGGCGCCTACGAGCGGATCGTCCTGCGACGGCTGCCCGTGACCCGGCTCACCTGACCCGCGGGGGTGGCCGGGGCGGACGTAAAGTCGGCCCATGACCTCTACCGACAGTGCTGCACAGACCCCTGCGAAGGCCCCCGCCAAGGACCCCTGGGACCTGCCCGACGTCTCCGGCCTCGTCGTCGGCGTCCTCGGTGGGACCGGGCCGCAGGGCAAGGGCCTCGCCTACCGGCTGGCCCGGTCCGGCCAGAAGGTGATCATCGGCTCGCGTGCCGCCGAGCGTGCCCAGGCCGCGGCGGACGAGCTCGGGCACGGCATCGAGGGCGCCGACAACGCCGAGGCCGCGCGCCGCAGCGACGTCGTCATCGTCGCCGTGCCGTGGGACGGTCACGGCAAGACCCTGGAGTCCCTGCGCGAGGAACTGGCCGGCAAGCTCGTCGTCGACTGCGTCAACCCGCTCGGCTTCGACAAGAAGGGTGCCTACGCGATCAAGCCGGAGGAGGGCAGCGCGGCCGAACAGGCCGCCGCCCTGCTGCCGGACTCCCGGGTCACCGCCGCCTTCCACCATCTGTCGGCGGTGCTCCTCCAGGACCCGGAGATCGCCGAGATCGACACCGATGTGATGGTGCTGGGGGAGGAGCGGGCCGACGTCGAGATCGTGCAGGCGCTGGCCGGGCGCATCCCGGGCATGCGCGGCATCTTCGCCGGCCGGCTGCGCAACGCCCACCAGGTGGAGTCGCTGGTCGCCAACCTGATCTCCGTGAACCGCCGGTACAAGGCACACGCCGGGCTCCGCGTCACGGACGTGTGAGGCGATGGGGGACACTGGACGCCGTAACGGTGTCCCCCAGCCCGCCGACAGGAGTCGAACGAAATGCCCCGCCTTGGCCTCTATGCTTTGATCGTCTTTGTGCTCGCCGTGGCCGCGGCCGTGGTCTCCTTCGCGCAGGGCAGCTGGCTGGGGATCGTGTGGATCCTGCTCGCGGGGCTGTCCAGCAACATGTGCTGGTACTACTGGAAGCGGGGCCGGGACGGGCGCCGGTCCTCCGTCACTGGCTGACCGAGCAGAACTCGTTCGTGCCCTGCCAGAAGCGGTAGAGCTCCTGGCCGCAGTACGTGCCGAAGTCGCTGATCCCGAGGCTGCGCAGGATCGAGTCGATCATGTCGAAGAACGCGGTGTTGATCGACGGCACCCACAGCAGCGCGAACACGAACAGCAGGCCGAACGGCGCGAAGGGCTCCACCTGCCGCTTGATCTTGTACGACAGCCAGGGCTCGATGATGCCGTAGCCGTCCAGGCCGGGCACCGGCAGGAAGTTCAGGATGGCGGCCGTGACCTGGAGCAGGGCGAGGAAGGCCAGCGCGAACTGGAAGTCGCGCGGCACGCCGTCCAGCGCGTGCAGCCAGAACGGGGCGGTGCACACCGCCGCGAACAGCACGTTCGTCAGTGGACCGGCCGCCGAGATGAGACTGTGCCGCCAGCGACCGCTGATCCGCCCGCGTTCGATGAAGACGGCACCACCGGGCAGACCGATACCACCCATGATCACAAAGAGGACCGGCAGCACGATGCTCAGCAGCGCATGCGTGTACTTCATCGGGTTCAGCGTGAGATAGCCCTTCGCGCCGACCGAGATGTCGCCGCTGTGCAGGGCGGTACGCGCGTGTGCGTACTCGTGCAGACACAGGGAGACGATCCAGGCCGCTGTCACGAACAGGAACACGGCCACGCCCGGCTGCTCCGCGAACCCGGTCCAGGTGGCCCAGCCCGTGACCGCCGTGACGGCCAGGATCCCCACGAAGACGGGGCTGATCCGCCGGTCGCTGCGGCTGGTGGTGGCGGTGGTCATGGGACTCCCTGGACAGTGCGTGCACGCGGTGGGACTGCCCGACGGTACCGGGCGTACGTGGAAAACGTCTCGCGGGGGGACGGTGGTTCCGTGGAAGGGTGGGGACATGGGGGATGGCATGTGTGTTCTGCGCCGGCCGGCAGAGAGCACGGTTGCGCTGCCCCCGTGACCGCACCGCTCGCCCGAACCCCATGACCGCCCCCGACGTCAACGGAGACAATGGACCCCGTGCGCTATCGCATCCTCGGCACCACTCAGGCGCTCCGCGCCGACGGCACCCTTGTCCCGGTCGGCGGGGCGCGGCTGCGTGCTCTGTTGACCGTGCTGGCGCTGCGCGCCGGGCGTACGGTGCCGACCGGTGTCCTCGTCGACGAGGTGTGGGGCGGTGACCCGCCCGCCGACGCGTCGGGTGCGCTGCAGGCGCTGGTCGGCCGGCTGCGGCGGGCGCTCGGCGCGGACGCCGTGGCCTCCGCGGAGGGCGGCTACCGGCTCGCCGCCCCGCCCGACGACGTCGACCTGCACCGCTTCGAGCGGCTGACCGGCGAGGGGACGCGGGCGCTGGCCGACGGCGACCCCGCCAAGGCGGCCGTCGTGCTCGACGACGCCCTCGGCCTGTGGCGCGGGCCCGCCCTGGCCGACCTCCCCGACCGCACCGCGGAGGCGGCCCGCTGGGACACCCGCCGCCTCGACGCCCTGCGCACCCGCCACACCGCCGCCCTCGCCCTGGGCCACGCCGAGCAGTCCCTCCCCGAACTGACCGCGTTGTGCGACACCCACCCCCTCGACGAACCCCTCCAGGCCCTACGCCTGCGCGCCCTGCGCGACGCGGGCCGCACGGCCGAGGCACTGGCCGCCTTCGAGGACGTACGACGCCTCCTGGCAGACCGACTGGGAGCGGATCCGGGGAGCGAACTGAGGGAGCTGTACGGGGAGTTGCTGCGACCGGACGAGGGGGGACGCGGGCTCGGTGCCGGCGTTTCGTCGGGTGGTCCGGGGCGGGACGGCGGTGAGCGGTCGGGAGAGCGGGACGAGTGGGCACGCGAGAGGGGCGCCTACGCCCCGTCGGACGGCCACGGGTGGAACAGCGGTAGGCAGGCTGTCGGTTGGCCGGGCGCTGCCGCCGGCGCAGGTACGGACGGTGCGGGGGCCGCGGTCGGCGGTCTGTCGGGCCAGGGGCCCGTCGTTCAAGGGGCGTCGGCTGCCGCTCCCAGGGCCGATGCCCCCCAGCCCCCGGGCAACCTCCGCGCCCGCCTCACCTCCTTCGTCGGCCGGGAGGTCGACATCGAGGCCATCCGGGGCGATCTCGCGGCGGCCCGGCTGGTCACGTTGCTCGGGCCCGGTGGGGCCGGGAAGACGCGGCTGTCGCAGGAGGCCGCCGAGGCCGTGCGGTATGCGGCGCGGGACGGGGTGTGGCTGGCCGAGCTGGCGCCCGTCGACGATCCGGATGCCGTACCGGAGGCCGTGCTGACCGCCGTCGGGGCCCGCGAGACCGTGCTCTACGGCGCCGGGGCCGAGGCGATGCGGGCGGCAGGGGCCGAGCGGCACGACGACCCCGTCGAGCGGCTCGCCGAGCACTGCGGACGGCGGCGCATGCTGATCGTCCTCGACAACTGCGAGCATGTCGTCGAAGCCGCCGCCCGGCTGGTGGAGGAGCTTCTCGAACGGTGCCCGCAGTTGACGGTGCTCGCCACCAGCCGTGAACCCCTGGGCGTACCGGGGGAGTTGCTGCGTCCCGTGGAGCCGCTGCCCGAGCCGGTCGCGCTGCGGCTGCTCGCCGACCGGGGCGCGGCCGCCAGGCCCGGGTTCCGCGTCGACGAGGACCCCGAGGCATGTGCCGAGATCTGCCGGCGGCTCGACGGGCTTCCCCTGGCCATCGAGCTGGCCGCCGCCCGGCTCCGTATGCTGACGCCCCGCCAGATCGCCGACCGGCTCGACGACCGCTTCCGGCTGCTGACCTCCGGCAGCCGCACCGTCCTGCCCCGCCAGCAGACCCTGCGTGCGGTCGTCGACTGGTCCTGGGATCTGCTCGACGAGGAGGAGAAGGAGGTGCTGCGGCGGCTCTCCGTCTTCGCGGGCGGCTGCGATCTGACCGCCGCCGAGGCCGTCTGCGGACCCGCGGCGCTGGAAGCCCTCGGTTCACTCGTCGACAAGTCCCTTGTCGTGGCCGCCCCTTCGGGCGACGGAGGCATGCGCTACCGGCTCCTGGAGACCGTCGCCGAGTACGCCGGCGAGCACCTGGACGAGACCGGGCGGCGCCCGGAGACCGAGCGCGCGCACCTGACGTACTACCGCGAACTCGCCCGCACCACCGACCCGTTGCTGCGCGGCCCCGGCCAGCTCGCCGCCATCCGGCTGCTGGAGCGCGAGTACGAGAACCTGCGCACCGCCCTGCGTCACGCCGTCACCGAGCGCGACGAACAGGAAGCCCTCTGCCTCATCCTGTCGCTGTCCTGGTACTGGCAGATGCGTGACGCGCGCATCGAGGCCCGCAACTGGTGCGCCGAGGTCATGGCCCTCGGCCCCGACCCCTTCACCGCCCCCGCCCGGCCCGCCGAACCGCTCTGGCAGCGCTGCACCGACGTCCCGCCCCCGCTGTCCGGCGAACTCCTCGCCGAGGCCCGGCGCGGAGTCCATCTCGCCCATCTCGCCTGCATGGACACGGAGTTGGAGGCCTGGGAGTCCCCGCAGGCGAAGGAGAAGCTGCGCACCATAACCGAGGTCTACCGGCCCGGCCTCCCGCAGAACTGCCGTACCCCCGGCATCCTCTGGTTCTACGCCGTGATGCTGACCGGCAGCGTGGAGCAGCTGCCGGGAATCCTCGACGCGAGCGTCGCCACCTGCCGTGCCACCCCCGGCATGGAGTGGGAACTCGCCGCCACCCTGCAGATGCGCGCCAACCTCCTCGCCAACCGCAGCGACTGGGCGGGCGACGCGCGGCGCGACGCCGACGAGTCGCTGGAGATCTACCGGCGGATCGGCGACCTGTGGGGCACCGCCGAGGCGCTGTCCGCCCGCGGCGAGGCCAATGAACGCATCGGCGAGTACGCGGCGGCCGCCGCCGACTACGAGGCGGCGATGGAACGCGCCGAACGCCTCGGCGCCCGCGCCCAGATGGCGGTGCTGGGCGCCCGGCTCGGCAGCGCGCTGCTGGAGGCGGGCGAGACGGAGCGGGGCGAGCAGCTGCTGCGCGAGGTGATCGAGCGGCAGGACGGCACGGTCAACGAGGCCATGCCCGCCGCCCGGATGTTCCTCGCCGCCCGGCTCGCCATGGCCGGCCGGATGCCGGAGGCGCGCGAGCAACTGCGGCTGCTGCGCGAGGAGTTCAGCATCGCCCACTTCGTCGTCTTCGACGCGTTCATCCTCGGATCGGAGGCCTTCGTGGAGGCGGTCGACGGCAACTACGAGGAGTCCCTGGACAAGGCCCGGCTGGCGCTGCAGCGGGCCGGTGACCCACTGTCCGAGGCCATCGCCCCGCATATGCGCCCCCTGCACCTGGCCCTCGCCGCGATCGGCCTCGCGGGTGTCGACGGCGGCAGCCGGGCCCGGGACGCCGCCCGCTGCATCGGGGCCGCGTGGACACTGCTGCCGGTCGGTCATGTCGCGACGGCCATGGAGCGCGACGTGTACGCCAGGGCCGAACGACTCGCCCGCGCGGCCCTCGGGGACCAGGCCTACGAGGCCGCCCACGCGGAGGGCGGCGGCCTCTCCGCGGAGGAGGCCGCCGCCCTGGTCTGACGCGGACCGAAGTGCCGTAGGGCCAACGTCAGCTCTTGGTACGGAACTTGTGGATCGCGTACGGCGCAGCCACCGCCGTGATGGCCACGGACCAGCCGAGCGTGACCCACAGGTCGTGCGCGACCGGGCCGCCCACCATCAGTCCGCGCGCCGCGTCGGCGAGCGTGGACAGCGGGTTGTAGTCGGTGAAGGCCTGCAGCCACCCCGGCATGTTCTTCGTCGGCGCGAAGATCGACGAGCCGAACTGCAGCGGGAAGAGCACCAGGAAACCCATCGCCTGCACGGACTGCGCGTTCTTCAGGACCACGCCCAGGGTGAGGAACACCCACATGATCGACGAGGCGAACACCGTGGCGAGTCCGACGGCCGCGAACAGTCCGGCCCAGTGGTGGATGTGGAACCCGACCAGCACGGCGACGATCATCAGCACGGTCGTGGCGAAGAGCATCCGCGCCAGCTCGACCGCGATCTTCGCGAACAGCACCGAGCCGCGCCCGATCGGCAGGGACCGGAAGCGGTCCATGACACCGGAGTTGAAGTCCTGGCTGAAGCCGGTGCCGACGCCCTGCGACAGCGACATGCTCATCATCGCGATCATGCCGGGGATGACGTACTGGACGTACCCGTGCTGGCCGCCGCCCAGCGCCTGTCCGATCGAGCCGCCGAAGACGTACACGAACAGCAGGGTGAAGATGACCGGCATCAGCAGCGCGTCGAACATCGACTCGGGGTCCTGCTTGATCCACAGCAGGTTCCGGCGGATCAGGGCGCCGGTGTGGCGCAGATGGCCGCGCAACGGGATGCGCGCATCGGTGGCCGGAGCGGTGGCGGTTGCCGCGCTCATACGGCGACCTCCTCGAGGGTGTCGGTGGGTACGGCGTCCTGCGGGGCACTGGCGCGGTGGCCGGTGAGCGACAGGAACACCTCGTCCAGGCTGGGCAGTTCGGTGGTGATGGAGCTGATCGTGATGCCCTCCGCGAGGACCACGCCGGCCACCGCGGTCAGCTGTTCGTCGCTGAGGATCGGCACGAGCACGGAACCGCTCTCGGTGTCGACGGTCGTCGTGGCGAGCCCGGTGATGCCGAGGCCGTCGAGGGTGGCGGCGAGCGGGCGCAGCTGCTGCGGATCGGCGGGCCGCACCCGCAGCGTCCGTCCGCCCACCTTGGCCTTCAGCTCGTCGATGGCACCGCCCGCGACGACCTTGCCGCGGTCCACGACGGTCAGCTCGGTGGCCAGCTGCTCGGCCTCCTCCATGTACTGGGTGGTGAGCAGCACGGTGACCCCCTCTCCGACCATCCGCTTGACCTCGTCCCACACCTCGTTGCGGGTGCGCGGGTCGAGGCCGGTGGTGGGCTCGTCGAGGAACAGCACCTCGGGCCGCCCGATCATCGAGGCAGCGAGGTCGAGGCGCCGCCGCATACCGCCGGAGTAGGTGCTCGCGGGCCGCCTGGCGGCGTCGGTCAGCGAGAACCGCTCCAGCAGCTCGTCGGCACGCGCGCGTGCCTCCTTGCGGGGCAGGTCGAGCAGCCGCCCGATCATGTAGAGGTTCTCCCAGCCGGGGAGCTTCTCGTCGACGGAGGCGTACTGTCCGGTCAGGCCTATCACCCGGCGCAGCTGCCGGGGCTGGCGCAGCACGTCGTATCCGGCGACGGTCGCCTGCCCCGAGGTGGGGGTGAGCAGGGTGGACAGGATCCGCACCAGGGTGGTCTTGCCGGCACCGTTCGGCCCGAGCACACCCATCACGGTGCCCTCGCGCACATCCAGGTCCACACCGTCCAGCGCCTTGGTCTCGCCGTAGTGCTTGACCAGCCCCCGCACGGTGACGGCGGCGTTTCCGCCGCTGGGGTTGTTGTCGATTCGCGTCATGCCGATGACGGTGTCAGGGCCGACCGACAAAAGACCGACAGGTCACCGACACGGCTTTGTCGGCGCCTACAGACCGCCGACAGTTTCGCCCCGGCCGCCCCTAGCCGTCCCGTCCCTGGGGGCTGCCGCCCCAGACCCCCGCGGGCTGAAAATCAGCCCCTCCGGCGTTTGAGGAGCGGGGGTCCGGGGGCCGGCCCCCGGTACGGGACGGGGAGGGGCGGCGGGGGCGAGAAACAAAACGGCAGCCCGTCGACGGGGGAAGATCGACGGGCTGCCTCTGTGCCGCTGTGGCTCTAGTGCACGGAGTTCTCCTCCGACGGGAACACCCCGCCGACCACGTCCTCCGCAAACTCCTTCACCGCGTTCCCCATGACCTCACGCAGGTCGGCGTACTTCTTGACGAACTTCGGCACCCGACCGGGGGTCAGCCCCAGCATGTCCGTCCACACCAGCACCTGCGCATCCGTCTCGGGCCCGGCCCCGATCCCGACCGTAGGGATGTGCAGCACCCGAGTCACCTCGGCCGCCAGCTCCGCCGGCACCAGCTCCAGCACCACCGCGAACGCACCCGCGTCCTGCACGGCCTTCGCGTCCCGCAGCAACTGCTGCGCCGCCTCCTCGCCGCGCCCCTGCACCCGGTAACCCATCGCGTTCACGGACTGCGGGGTCAGCCCGATGTGGGCCATCACCGGGATACCGGACTCGACAAGCAGCCGGATCTGTTCGTGCGACCGCTCACCGCCCTCCAGCTTCACGGCACCCACCCCGGCGTCCTTCACCAGCCGGGTGGCCGAGCGCAGCGCCTGCACCGGACCCTCCTGGTAGGAGCCGAAGGGGAGGTCGCCGACGATCAGGGCGCGCTGCGTGCCGCGGACGACGGCCGCGGACAGCATGGTCATCTCGTCCATGGTGACGGGCACGGTCGTCTCGTACCCGAGGTGGCAGTTGCCCGCCGAGTCGCCGACGAGGATCACCGGGATGCCGGCCTCGTCGAAGACGGACGCGGTCATCGCGTCGTAGGCGGTGAGCATGGGCCACTTCTCGCCGCGTTCCTTGGCGAGGGCGATGTCGCGAACGGTGATACGGCGTGTGCCCTTGCCCCCGTACAGCGCCTTGCTGCCGTCGGAGGGCCTGTTCTGGACAGTCTGGGCAGCCGAAAGCTGCGTCATTGCAACGGCTCCTTCAGTCATCTCGAGGCACCCTGACGGCGTCCCCGGATCACCCCCCATGGTGGCACTTCGTGCCAGCCAGGGCCAGAGGGAACTCCGTCACGTACCGGACGCAGGGAGCGGGCGTAAGGTCCAGGTAAAATATTTACGATACGGCACCGTCTCGTATCGGAATTCGCCTAGCCTGGACGGCATGACGACTCCACCCGTTCCCGCCCGCCGGATACCCGAGGCGGTGCACCGGCGCCGCTGGGCCATCCTCGGCGTCCTGATGCTCAGCCTGCTGATCGTGGTGCTCGACAACTCGATCCTGAACGTCGCCATCAAGACGATCTCCACCCCGGCCCCGACCGGGCTGGGCGCCACGCAGAGCGAGCTGGAGTGGGCGATCAACGCCTACACGCTCGTCTTCGCCGGTCTGCTGTTCACCTCGGGCCTCATCGGCGACCGGGTGGGCCGCAAGAAGGTGCTGCTCGGCGGTCTCGTCGTGTTCGGCGTCGGCTCCGCGCTCGCCGCCGAGTCCGGCTCACCCGATCAGCTGATCGCCTACCGTGCGCTGATGGCCCTCGGTGCGGCCTTCGTCATGCCGGCCACCCTCGCCGTCCTCATGAACGTCTTCGAACGCGAGGAGCAGCCCAAGGCCATCGGCATCTGGGCCGGCGGCGTCGGCCTCGCCATCGCCATCGGCCCGATCACCGGCGGTGTGCTCCTCGACCACTTCTGGTGGGGCTCGGTCTTCCTGATCAACGTGCCGATCGTGCTCCTCGCGCTCGCCCTGATGATCTGGCTCGTCCCCGACTCCCGCGACCCGCGGCCCGGCCGGCTCGACCCCATCGGCGTCCTGCTGTCCGTCGTGGGCCTGGTCCTGCTCGTCTACGGCATCATCAAGGGCGGCCAGCTCGCCGACTTCACGGACGCCCAGGTGCTGTCGACCATCGCCGCCGGTCTCGTCGTACTCACCGCGTTCGTCGTCTTCGAGAAGCGCAGCGACCACCCCTCCCTCGACGTCACGTACTTCAAGAACAAGGTGTTCTCGGCCGCCATGGCCGCCATCGCGCTGGTCTTCTTCGCGCTGATGGGCGTCACGTTCTTCGCCGTGTTCTACACCCAGAGCGTGCGCGGCTACTCGCCGCTGCAGTCCGGTCTGCTGATGCTGCCGCTGGCCGCCGCGCAGATGATCTTCGCGCCGCGGGCCCGGCTGATCGTCGACCGGTTCGGCAACAAGGTCACCACCGGGGTCGGACTGCTGCTGCTCGCCGGGATGCTCGCCGCGTTCGCGGGGTTCGAGGCGGACACCCCGATCTGGGTCCTGGAGGTCGTGTTCTTCCTCATGGGCGCCGGCATGGCCCACGTCATGACCCCGACCAGCGTCGTCATCATGCAGGCCCTGCCGCGTGAGAAGGCCGGCTCCGCGTCCGCGCTGAGCAACACCTTCCGCCAGGTCGGCGGTGCCCTCGGCATCGCGGTCCTCGGCTCGGTGCTGTCGACGGCGTACCGCAACGGCATCGAGGGCAAGCTCGGGCACCTTCCGGCCGGGCTGCGGGACACGGCCGGCGAGTCCATCGAGGCCACCCTCGGCGTCGCGGCGAAGCTCGGCCCGCAGGGCAGGGCCCTGGTCACTCCGGCCAACGACGCCTTCCTGCACGCCATGCACGTCACCGCCCTGTGCGGCACGGTCGTCGCGATCCTCGGCGCGCTCGTGGCCTTCGTGTTCCTGCCCGGGAAGCCGCCGGCCCGTCAGGAAGGCGAGGAGGAGCAGCAGTTGGTGTCAGCGGCGGACTAGCGTCTTCCGTCGCACTGGGGGGCAACGGGGAGAATTGCTCCAGCTCAACGAAGGGACGCAGAAGTGAGCCTCGCCGACAGTACGGCCCCGCCCGGGGTGCCCGCACGCGGACGCCCCCGCAGTGAGGCGGTCGAACGCGCCGTCATAGAGGGCGTGCTGAAGCTCCTGGAGGACGGCGTCCCGCTCGCCGAACTCTCCATCGAGCGCATCGCCCGCACGGCGGGCGTCGGCAAGGCCACCATCTACCGCCGCTGGAGCGGCAAGGAGGAGCTCTTCGCCGACGTCGTACGCGCCGCCGAGCCCCCGGACCCCGAACTCCCCGGCACGTCCATGCGCGACGACCTGGTGGCCCTTCTGGAGCATCTGCGGCAGCGCGGCGTCCTGACCCGCACCTCGGCGCTCCTGCACAACGTGTTCGCCCAGATGAAGAGCAGCCCGAAGGTCTGGGCCGCCTACCACGCCTCCGTCGTCCGGCCGCGGCGCAGACTGCAGATCGAGATCCTGCGCCGCGGCCGGGACAACGGCGAACTCCGCGAGGACATCGACCTCGAGCTGGTCAACGACCTGATCGTCGGCCCCATGCTGCTGCGCACCGTCATGCGCCCGGCGGTGGAGGAGGAGAACGACCTCTCCGAGGGCCTGTCGGAGCAGATCGTGGACACGCTCCTCGAAGGGCTACGACCCGTCAAATCCTCAACCACCTAGCCCGAATGTGCGCGTTGCGTCACAGAGGGCGCTTTCCGGGGTCGCGTTCGGAACTCGCCGCGCCGCGTTCGTCGTCCTCGTGCCCGTACGGCCGTCATGCGACGGCAGGGACGAGCTCGATCATCCCCTAGGGTTTCAGATACGGGGGGACGGACGGGTTGCACGGCAGGCAGTGAGGCGACGCGGTATGGCGCAGCAGGCGTATGTGAGGGAGACGGACAACGGCGGCTCGGGGCCCGAGCACCGGGGAGACCGGCTTCGGCGCCTGCTCAACCGCATGGTCTCCGGATGGCGGGGCGACCCGAGAATCTGGCGCCGCGGCATCGTTGTCGCCGCCCTCGCGGTGATCCTCGCTCTGGTCATGCTGCTGCACGCACGCATCCCCAACCGCATCGGCAACCTGGGCAGCCTCACCGAGACCTTCCTGCCCTGGCTGGGTCTCCTGGTCCCGTTGCTGCTCCTGCTCGCGCTGGTGCGCAGGTCGGCGACCGCGCTGATCGCGGTGGTGCTGCCGGCGGCCGTATGGCTGAATCTCTTCGGCGGGTTGCTGACCGACAAGACCGTCGGCGGCGGCGACCTGACCGTCGCCACGCACAACGTCAACGCCGACAACCCCGACCCCTCGGGAACGGCCCGTGACGTGGCCGCGTCCGGCGCGGACGTGCTGGCGCTGGAGGAGCTGAACCCGTCGGCGGTGCCGGTGTACGAGGGGGCGCTGGCGTCGACGTACAGGTACCACTCGGTGCAGGGCACCGTCGGTCTGTGGAGCAAGTACCCCATGACCGGGGTCAGGGCCGTCGACATCAAGCTGGGCTGGACGCGCGCCATGCGCGCCACGGTGACCACACCGGAGGGGCAGGTCGCGTTCTACGTCGCCCACCTGCCGTCCGTGCGGGTGAAGCTGGAGGCCGGGTTCACGGCCCGGCAGCGCGACAAGAGCGCCAACGCGCTGGGCGAGGCCATCGCCCAGGAGCCGCTGAAGCGGAAGGTGCTGCTCGGCGACCTGAACGGCACGATGAACGACCGCTCCCTCAACGGCGTGACCTCCCAGATGCGTTCCACGCAGGGCGCGGCGGGCAGCGGATTCGGATTCAGCTGGCCGGCCTCGTTCCCGATGGCGCGGATCGACCAGATCATGGTCCAGGGCATCGAGCCGGTGACCTCGTGGACGCTGCCCAGGACCGGGAGCGACCACCTCCCGATCGCGGCCCGTGTGAGCCTCGCCACCGGCTCGTAACCTCCCGGAATACTGGGCCTGAGAGGCTTTGTTCCGTAACTGAACTTAACCTGGTACGGAACTCTGCTCTCCCCTTGACCTTGAAAGGAACAGGCCCCTTCATGCCCCTGGCCCTGCTCGCTCTGGCCGTCGGCGCTTTCGGGATCGGCACCACGGAGTTCGTGATGATGGGCCTGCTGCCCGACGTCGCGGACGACCTGCACGTCTCCGTCCCCACCGCCGGGCACCTGGTCTCGGCGTACGCGCTGGGCGTCGTCATCGGCGCCCCGCTGCTGGCCGCGGTCACCGCGCGGATGTCCCGCCGCACGGTGCTGATCGGTCTGATGGCGCTGTTCGTGGCGGGCAACGCGCTCTCCGCCTTCGCCCCCGGCTACGACTCCCTGCTGGCCGCCCGCTTCCTGAGTGGTCTGCCGCACGGCGCCTTCTTCGGCGTGGGCGCCGTCGTCGCCACGAACATGGTCGCGCCGGAGCGCAAGGCCCGCTCCGTCTCGTTGATGTTCCTCGGCCTGACGGTCGCCAACGTCGCGGGCGTGCCGGTCGCCACGCTGATGGGCCAGCACCTGGGCTGGCGGGCCACGTTCCTCGGCGTGAGCGCGATCGGACTGGCCGCCATCGCCTCCCTGGCGGCACTGATCCCGCACGACCACGCCCACGCGGCCCCGGCGACAGGCCTGCGCGGCGAGTTGGCGGCCCTGCGGTCGGTGCCGGTCTGGCTCGCGCTCGGCACGACGGTCGCCGGCTTCGGCGCCCTGTTCGCCGCATACAGCTACATCACGCCGATGCTGACGGACTCCGCCGGGTTCGCCGAGGGCAGCGTGACGGTGCTGCTGGCGCTGTTCGGTGTGGGCGCGACGGTGGGCAACCTGGCGGGCGGGCGCCTGGCGGACCACTCGCTGCGGGGGACGCTGTTCGGCGGCCTGGTTTCGCTTGCGGGTGTCCTGGCACTGTTCCCGCTGCTGATGTCGACGCAGTGGAGCGCGGGCCTGGCGGTGATCCTGCTCGGCGCGGCGGCCTTCATCACTGGGTCGCCGCTCCAGCTGATGGTCATGGAGAAGGCGTCGGCGGCCCCGTCGCTGGCGTCCTCCGCGAATCAGGCGGCGTTCAACCTGGCGAATGCGGGCGGCGCCTGGATCGGCGGCCTGGCGCTGGCAGCGGGCTTCGGGGTTACGTCTCCGGCGCTGGCGGGGGCGGGGTTGGCGGTGCTCGGCCTTGCGGTGGCCGGTGTGGCGTACGGGGTGGACCGGCGGGGCGTGCCTGCCGGGGGGCGGGGGCGCGTGGTTGCGTCCCACGTTCCGCGGGGGGCGGGGGCACTGCAGCGCTGAGGCGGCGGGCGCCGGGGCGGATGCTTCTCGTTCTTGGCGACCTTGCCCGCGTTCATCCGCGGAGGCCCTGCCCCCTCGACCCGAGCGGGGGCTGCACCTCCGCGTCGGCTTGGCCACCGCTCGGAACTCAAGCACCGCCTCGGCGACGGCGAGGCTTCGGCTGGCGCCGGTGGTGTCCGTCCGATCCTTCACCAGCAAATGGACGTGCATGGCGCTGAGGACGCCCCCGCGAATTCGCCTGCCAGGGGCGCCCTCAGCGTTTAATCCACGTCAGCGGACGCTGCCGTACTCCACGGGGAAGTCCGGGGGCCAGGGCTGGGTGAAGTCGAACAGGGACGGGTCCTCGAACTTGCGGTCCGCCTCGCGCCATGCGGGTTCGGCGGAGACGACGAAGCTGCCGCCGTCTGGTTCGACCATCCAGGTGAAGTCGGCGTCGTCCGCGGCGAGGTCATGACGCTCACTCAGCACCGCGAACTCGGCCTCCGACGCCCGACGAACGTGGATCCCCTTCTCGTAGATGGGCTTGAGCAGCATGAGCTCCACATGCCCGAAGTGCACGTCGACGCGGGTGTCTGTTCCGTCGACGGCGGTGGCGTCGCTGCGCAGCAGCAACTGGCGGTGCGACGCCGCGAAGCTGACCACCCGGAACAGACGTCCCTCTCGCACAAAATCCGGCATTCTCTGTGTTCTTCCCGTCCTTGGGGTCTTCGGGTCACCGACACCGTATGGATGTCCAAGAGAAACGGGCGCGTCAGTGCCTTCGATGGACTCGACGGGTTGTTCGGTTACGTCGCTGACCCGAGACTGAAGCTGTAGGGGCCGAGAGGGGTCCACGCAGCAGTGTGCGGACCCCTGGCGCGCTCTCAGGGAGAGGATCAGCCCAGCTCCTGCTGGCACTCGTGGAGCGTGAACTCTCCGAAGTTGTCCGCGACCTTCTCCATGAGCCCGCCCTCCAGAACCCCGGGGTTCCATGCGTAAACCGGGTACTCCCCCTCCTGGTCCGGCTGAGAGGTATCGAGGACGACAACTTCCCAGAGGTCGTCATACATGACGACCATGAAATGGTGCGGCAGCCCCAGCGCCTCGCGGTCCTGTCACGCAGGGTTCGGCCTTCCGTCGGAGGGCGAACCACGACAGCACCTCACTGAGCAGGTCGCGTTGCTGTCCGAGGAACCGGACGGTGAATTCCGTACCCTCTCGCCGGACGAACGGTCTGGCCCTTACGGTGTACTCCTTCCCTGGCCCAACGCCTACGAGGAGTGCCCTGACGTCGTAACGCATTGCCTCTGGCCCCATCTGACGGGGCATCGGCATCACTGTCTGGCAGGCGGGATGTAGACAACCTTGACGCGGAAAGCTCCGCCGGGAGGGGAGCCGGGATAGTTCCCGCCCTCGGCGGCGCCTGATCGGCAAGTGATCAGCGTCGGTATTCCGTGACCTGAACCATGCTGCCGTGGCCGTGCGGATCGGGCCGCACGACCTCGAACCCGGCTGAGGCAAGGATCTCCAGAAGAGCAGCCTGCATCTGGTTCAAGACGGTGTTGTAGTAGCGAGCTAGCACAGGCGGATTGGAGTAGTCGATCCCCTTCGCGAGGAGATCGAGAGCGGGATCCCTCAACTCGGCAGCCGTCTCCCAGTCCACATAGACCCCGCCATCGGTGAAGGGCGTCACATGTACGTCCACGCCAGCCTGGGTATGAGGACTGCCGCTCAGGTCACCCCGGTACACGGGAAACCCGGCACGTTCCAGTTCCCTGCACACCCGCTTGGCCAGCGCCTCACGCTCGGCGATGATCTCCGGAGTGGCTCTCGGGTGCGGCTCAGCCATGGGACTCCTCATGCTGTTTGGGGTTCTTTGCGAAGCGCGTTGCATGACTGGAATCGCGAGGATACGGGGGCCTCAAAAAAACGTCGGTTCCCAAGGCTGCAACTCGGTCTTGGGAACCGACGTCAGGTGAGGCGCCGCATTAACCAGCCAGCGTCACCTGTGGATTTCGGGGCCACAGCAACACTTGCACGGTCCGTTCAGTTCTCGGGTGGTCCCGCATGGTGCATTTTGATGACGATGGATGAGGATCACTCATTCCTCTGTCCATTCATTTCTCCGTGAACCCATTGAACGCACTCGGGTCGATCGCCGGTTTCATTTCGACAGAACTCCTCAAGTGCGGCCCGGACTCGATCAATCGGCAGAGTGCTTCTGGGGTCAAAGAAAAACGGAACCCCGGGGTCGGATACAACGCGCGGATCGAAGTTCGGAGGATGCGGATTATCGGAAACCCAAATGTGCTCCGAAATTTCGTCCTTCGTCGCGCGCTCTTGGGTTGCGAACCAGACGAGGCCGCCGTAACCGCTCTCCAAGTTGACTGCAACCTGGAGGGTGTTGTCAGGCCACCAATCGTTTACGGACTCTGAGTGACGCCTGTCCGCGAACATGAGCGTAGCCACCTCTCCCGGACTGATCCAAGGCTGGCCACGGCGCTCTGATCGCATATTCTCCATCACTTCATCAACTAGCCTGGCCTTTTCCGGCCAGCTTTCTGCATAGTGATAGCGGCCATGGATCACTGCATTCAAAATCACGGTGCGGCGGCCTCTCCGAGAATTACTTCTGGCTTCAGTGCGCCAGGGTACCATATAGTCATCCTCGAACCTTCCGGCAGAATTGTCTTGACTGCCCTTAGGCACCCGTACGGACCTCCGCATACGCCTTCGGCGTTGTTCATTACCACCGTGGCGTTGGTTACTCCATTTTGCCGCATCCACATGGCATATTGCGATTCAACATGCTGCGCAGCCGGGTAGTATTTAGCCTTCGGATGGATGGCGGTACCGTATTTTCTCAGATACTCATCGGTAGCGTCGACGAGAGCGCCGCCACCTCCGGCTTCTATCTCCTTGAAAACCTCTTTGCCCGACGAATCGAAGATTCGACCGGTCGTCACGCGTCTGTCGGCAAGCTCCGCCAGCACCTTCGCGACATTAACGCATGCTGTGTTGTGCACGAGGATTGGTGTTGCCCCGGCCAGCACATAGTACGTGTGCTACGCGACCCTTCTCTACCTGTGTTCTCGCAGGTCAAGTGATATTCGGCGGTCCGCTGAGGTACGGGTTCGGCCGGGGTTGTTCGTGGTTGTTGCCGTCACTACTGCCGTCAAGGATCTTGACCTCTCAGGCAGGGTTGGGGGCCCGCGGCGGCTCGGCCGTCCGCCGGTTCGGCAGTGCGGGCCGGGGCGGGGTGGGGTGGGAGGGGTTCGCCGCTCGGAGGGGCAGGCTTCGCTCCCCGTCGGAGGCGACGCGCCGACAGCCCGTTTCTGGTCACCTGTAGAGCAGTGCCCGCGTCGTTACCCGCTACCCGAGCCGGGACATCCGAGCTACTGTGGATGTCATGACGACGGCCTACGAGGACGTACCCTTCAGCGAGCTGCTCCACCACCCCGCTGCCACCGCCCGGCGTCTGGACGCGGTCCGCGCATTGCGCCTGCGCCGACGCGACGCGAGCGACCTGGCGCTCATTCGCGCCGACCAACTGGCGCAGGACTCCACCGTGGTCGACTTCACCGCCCGCCTGCTCGCCGGGCTGGTCCGCACCGAGAACACCGCCGCACTGCGACAGGCCCTGCCTGATGCCCTGCCCTGGTCGGTCTTCCTCCCGGAGGACGACGTCGAGGCGATGCTCGGCGAACTCGTGGACACGGCCCGCGGGGCTGCTGCGCTGGAGAACCTGACTCCCATCGCGCTGCTGCTGGCCCAGTGGCGGCACAGTGCCGAGATCTACGCCGACCCGGCCCTGCACGACTTCCTCACCCGCGAGCCCGACGGCGACCTCGGCCCTGTCCGCGTACCCGAAGGCGAGACCGCCGAGTGAGCCCCAAGCGCGGTGACCGCGCGGCCCCACCCCCGATCGGCGACGAATTCGACCTGCGCTTCGCCAACACCGAGGCGGCCAACGGCTGGGACCACCTCTCCCGCCACGCCGCAGGCAACCTCCGCCGTGCCTTCGACAAGATCCGATCCGCCCCGCGCGCCACCGACGACCCCGAGCGCCACCACCGCCTCAAGGGCAAGCTCGGCGCTACGGTCTGGAAGGGACAGACGCTGGAGCGCTGGCAGTACGAGGTCACCGGCGGCGGCCGCATCTGGTACCTGGTCGACGACGCCAACCGCACCGCCTGGATCACCTACGCAGGCACCGGACACCCCAAAGCCACCGACTGATCGCCCTCACCTCCTGTCCACCTGCCGCAGCCACGATCCGCGCGGGTGTCGGCGCGGCCTCGGGCCGGTGCCCTGCCCGATCCAGGGCCCCACCCCGGGCAAGTGGGCGGTCCGGGGGCTTTCGGCGGCTCGGCGCTCGACTTCCGGGGCGGCCCTCGGTCGGCGTGCGGCGGGGCTGGTGCGTCGGTCAGTCCGACAGCGCGGGGGCGTGACGGAAGGCGGTCCGGCTGACGGCGAGTGCCGGGAGCTTCACGCTCCCCTGCCAGAGGCAACGTCGGCCACCGCCCTCGGTGAGCCTGGCGATGTACGTGAAGGGTCGGCCCCCTGGTCGGCCCTGTGCCTGCGATCCGGCCGTAGGACGGTCGTGGGCGACAACTTGCTCCGCCAGGAGCCCAGTTACGGTCAGCCCGGCGACCAGGCAGATTGCCGCTCCGGCAGTCCTGGTTCACGCCCCGGCTGCCGGGCGGCTCGCCGCCTGCCTCGCGGCTGACCGCCCGGAGTGAAGGCGGGCTTGTCGGCGACGGCGGCCAGCTCCGGCAGGCGGGGCCCGCCTTGAACCTCGTAGAGAAAATCTGAACGCACCGCCCTGACCGGCGTCCCGGCACGGTGGGTCAGCGGCCCCGCTCGCCGCTGCCTGACTCCAGGGCCTCGATGCGGCCACGAAGTTCGGCAATCTCCTGGGCAGCCTCCTTCAGTGCCCGTTCCAGCGCCTCGACGCGGGCCGCCGTCCCGGTGGCGGGCGCGGTCGCCTCGGGGCCGTCGAGCTCATCGGCGTGGTCGTGGTGGGCGACGAAGGCTCCCTTGCCGGGGCGGGAGACCGCCCACCCCTCCTGCTTCAGCAGGACCATGGCCTTCTGCACGGTCAGGCTCGACGCCCCGAACTCCCGCATCAACACGGCCTGCGTGGGCAACGCATCACCCGGCCGCAGCCCACCAGAGCGGATGCGCTCGCGCAGGGTCTCGGCGATGACCTCGAACGTCAGCGGTACCCCGCTGCCCGCCGGCCTGCGCCCGCGCCGCCCCACCACCACGCCTGGTCACCCCCGCTTTCCACGCCCTCTATCAGCAATATCCGGCCCGTCCAAGCCGGGAAACCGGCCCCACACTACCCGCGTCCCGAACCCCGTAGAAAGGAATGAGGAGGGATGCACTTGAATGCGCCCGTGGGGCGATGTTAACGTCACGCACCCGCCGGTGATCACCACCGCGCCAGCGCCGACCAAGCCCTCACTGGTCCGGCCCCCGCGCCCACCTTCGAGGCGCCCCGTTCCCTGTGAGCCGATCACTTCGGCCTGCCCACGCCACCCCGCTCCGTACCGCTTCCGCACTCCCGCCGAAAGGCCCCGTTCCGCATGCCCGCACAGCTCCAACTCCCGTACTCCGTAAGCGCTCCGGCCGCCTCGTGTCCGTCGCCGGCGTTCACGACGCCGACCTGCCCGGCGGACGTCACCGCTTCGACGGCAGGGCGGTCGGCGCTGGAGCGCCGCGCCAGGCTCACCGCCAGGCTGGCGAAGCTCGCCGCCGCCGGACACCTCGCACCCCTCGCACGACAGATCAGCACACTCGGCGGTTGCGCGCACCCGATCCGCCTCACCGGACACCGAACCCGACTCGACAGCGCGACCGGCGAGATCCTCGACCACTTCGACTCCAGCCGGCTCCCGGCGGGCAAACTGCTGGTCCGCTGCGGCAACCGCCGCGCCACCCGCTGCCCGGCCTGCTCCACCGTCTACCGCTACGACACCTACCAACTCATCGCCGCCGGACTTCGCGGGGGCAAGACAGTCCCCACCAGCGTCGCCGCGCACCCCCGCGTCTTCGCCACCCTGACCGCGCCCGGCTTCGGGCCCGTCCACAACCGGCCCGACACCGGCCGCTGCCACTGCGGCCACTCCCACCCCGGTGACGACCCGCTCCTGGGCACGCCGCTCGACCCGGAGCGCTACGACTACGCGGGCGCGGTGCTGTGGAACGCGCACGCCTCGGCCCTATGGGCACGCTTCACCACGCACCTGCGACGCGAAATCGCCAAAGTCGCTGGGCTCACGCAGCGGGCCCTGCGCGATCACGCCACGCTCTCGTACGCGAAGGTCGCCGAGTACCAGAAGCGTGGCCAGGTCCACTTCCACGCCGTCATCCGCCTCGACGGACCCACCGGCCCCGGCAGCACACCACCCGCCTGGGCCACCACCCAACTCCTCGACCACGCCGTCCGCGCCGCCGCCACACGCACCCGTGTCCACCACGCAGGTCAGCCTCAGCTGTCAGCCGAGGACGCGCCCGGGCCCCGGGAGAGCGGCCGGGGCGGGCGGTCGGTGTTCCGGTTCGGGCGGCAGATCGACGTCCGGCCGATCCGCAGCGCGGACTTCACCGGCGGCCCGGTCACCGACCGGCACGTCGCCGCCTACATCGCCAAGTACGCCACCAAGGGCGCCGAGACCACCACCGGCACCCTCGACCGCCGCCTCCGCTTCTTCGCCGAACTCGCCCAGTACGACATCACCGACCACGCCCGCCGCATGATCCACACTGCCTGGCACCTCGCCACCAAGCGTCGGCACGCCCACCTACGCCTGCGTCAATGGGCTCACATGCTCGGCTTCCGAGGCCACTTCTCCACCCGCACCCGCCGCTACTCCACCACCCTCGCCCACCTCCGAGCCGAACGCGCCGCCTGGCGAACCGGCCGACCCAACCTCCAGGCCCCAGCCAAGGGTGGGCCGCAGGCCGGCCAGACGGACGGCACTCCGGTCAGTGACCGCGCCGGACACTCCACTGACCTGGCCGCCGGTCACCGACCCGGTCACGGTCATTCCACAGGTCACCGTCCCGGTCACCGCGATATCGCCGCGTCGCCCGACGGTTCGGACACGACGCTGGTCATCTCCCACTGGCAGTACGCCGGAACCGGCCTCTTGCCCGAACTCGAACACCTCGCCGACCTCCTCGCCGCGAAACAGCGGGCCCGACCCGAGCAACCGAACCGACCCCGACGCTCGAAGCACTCCGGCGACCGCGCCGGTCACCCGGTGGGTCACTCCACCGATCGGCTGACCAGTGCCGTCCGGCCCGGGGCCCCCGCGTGACCGCCGGTACGGAACTCCTCACCGTCCCCCAGGTCATGGCCCGCCTCCAGCTCGGCCGCTCCGCCGTCTACGACCTCCTCCGCACCGGGCAACTCGTATCGATCACCCTCGGCCGCGCCCGCCGCATCCCCACGCACGCCCTCACTGACTTCATCCGCACCCGCCTCGAACAGGACGCCGCCTGATGACCACACCTCGCCCTGCCTCCTCCCGCCGCTCCCGTGCCCGTGCGAACGGCGACGGGACCGTCTACCAGCGCAAGGACGGACGATGGGAAGCCGCCGGATACGTCCTGGCCCCCGGCAACACCCGCAAGCGCGTCCGCGTCTACGGCACCACCCGCAAGGACGCGATGACCAAGCTCACCGAGAAGATCGCTGCCAGCAACCGCGGCCTCCCCGTAGCAGCGGCCGACAGCACCGTGGGCGCCTACCTCACGTACTGGCTGAACGGTGTTGCCGTACACCACCTGCGGGAGAACACCCACACCCGCTACGCCGCCTCCATCCGCCTCCACCTCAGCCCCGGCCTCGGTGCGAAGAAGCTCGCCCGACTCACCACCCGCGACGTCCGCACCTTCCTCGACGGACTCCGCACCACCTGCCAGTGCTGCGCCCAGAACCGGGACGCGACACAGCGGTCCTGCTGTGCCATCGGCCAGTGCTGCGAGAAGCGACTGTCACCGCTGACCGTGACGTACGTCCACGCGGTCCTCAAGTCCGCCCTGGAACACGCCGTGCGCGAGGACGAACTGCCGCGCAACGTCGCCCGGAACGTCAAGACAACCGCGCCCCGCCCCAGGCGCTTCCAGCCCCTCACCGCCTCCGAAGCCAGGCAACTCCTTCAAGCGGCCAACGGCGACCGGCTTCACGCCCTGTACGAACTCGCTCTGCGCACCGGACTCCGCAAGGGCGAACTCCTCGGCCTCCACTGGGAAGACCTCGACCTCGACAGCGGCACCGCCACCATCCACCGCTCCCTCCAGCGCACCCGCAGCCAGGGCCTGACCGTCTTGCATACCAAGACCCTGGCCTCCGAGCGGCGCATCGCCCTCCCCACCCAATGCCTGAGCTCCCTCAAGATCCACCAGGAAGAGCAGCAGGAAGAGCGCCAGGCGGCCGGAACGAGTTGGGCTGACAACGGACTCATCTTCACTACCCCCAAGGGCAGGCCGCTCGACCCCGGCAACCTGACCCGCCGCTTCCGCCGCCTCCTTCACAGCGCAGGGCTCCGGACGATCCGCTTCCACGACCTCCGACACTCGACCGCCACCCTGCTCCTGGAGCAAGGCGTCGACCTCGTCGTCATCAAGGAACTCCTCGGCCACGCCCACATCGGCGTCACCGCCGGCGTCTACGCCCACGTACGGCTCCGCCTCCAACGCCAGGCCATCGACACCCTCGGGGGCATCCTCAGCCAGACCGACGCCCCGGACGACCCGCCCACCGCAGCCGTCGTCCGCTGACGTTGCCGTCACCGTTGCCGTCACAAGGCGCCAGGCCCCGCCGGAGATCATTCCGGCGGGGCCTGTTTAATCTGTTTTCCCGAGCAATGTAAATGCTCCGGCTATTAGGCGTACCGCACCAGGCACCTACCGAACCCCTTGACTCGATTCAACCTATCCGCGCGAAGAAGTATCACTCGCCGGGATCGTATAGGAAGCCGCGAGACTCTCGTCGAAGAACACGATCAGCTCGTCAGGCATATACGTGAAACCCTCCCCCTCAGCCGAACCTAGAGCAATAACCAGGCTTGACTTATTGGAGAATCCAAGGCGATACGCCCACGGCATTTCAGGACACCCGTCATTGGGAACGTGCCAGGCAGGACTGATCTCCACAATATCCGCCCCAAGGAACCTCTCCCAATCGACATGGTCGCTCACGTCGACAGTGTCCCCAGGCAAGTCGGCGTCCGACTCTCCAGGTTCCCTAAACTCGATTGCCATCCCCTCGTTGAGGCCATCCATCGCCCAGGACAGGGACAGTGCAGCCCCGGTGCTCATGACCAGATCAACGGCCATGTCGACTTCATGAGCACGATCCTCCCTGTGCCCTTCGGGCCAGGTTTCCCCCTGCGGAACTACGTAGCGGACCGCACTCACAGACGCCCCCGCGATCGCACCCCGAAGGTCAGCGAGACTAGCGTCGCCGCGCGCCTTTGCATCCCACGGCTCGATTACCAACATGCCTAGTACCGCCCGAAGTATTGGAACTGTCCATTTGCGTCGAAGGTCGCACCGATCCCGCGCCCACCAGCAGGGTCCGGCATGATGTACCGCGTTCCGCCCGCGAAGTTGCCGGAATTGACAGCGGACGTAGAGGTTTGCGGATTGGTCAGAATGTCGTCCAACAAATCCTGCCCGGCGGTCTTCAATTCCTTGCCGGGAACCACAGGAAGATCGCCGCGGTTCATGTGCTTCTGGTATTCACGGCCTGCATGAGTCGTCTTCCCCTTTGCTGGACGCATTCCGCTCTGCGAAAGCGCATCCAGATCAGGGCAGCCTCCGGAGTTATGCACGAGCACGGGAGTCTCGCCCGCCAGCACATAGTACGTGTGGAGGTTTTCAACGGTGAGGTTGTAAGCCGAATGGATCTGGTGGTAGCGGTGGACGCGGGCCACCGTGACGGTCGCGCCGTTGCTGGTGTGCAGGGTCTGGCCGGGCTCGAGGTCGCCGGCGTCTATCCAACGGTGGGCGCTGGGCGACCAGAAGGGGTGGTGCTGAGTGGCGGTGATCCGTGCGTTGCCGACGTTGATCGTGATGTCGGCGAAGTCGGTGTCGTCCGGCGTGTAGATGGTGCGGGTGACGCTGTGGCTTTCGGTACGGCCGCTCTCGGGATCGGTGGCGAGGACTGCGTCGTCGACCCGGACGTCCTGGATCTGCCGGGTGGTGCCGTCTGCCATCAGCACTCGTGTGGTGCCGGGGAAGCTGTTGGTGCGCTCACACACCTTGGCAAGAGCCGCGACGGCTCTTGCGGCAATACCGGCGATGACCTCATCAGACAGGTTGTAGGCGCGTAGCGCCTTCCAGGCGTCTTCGAAGCCGATGCCTGTCCTGGCGGCAGCGTCGAGGGCCTTGACTGCCTTGCTGATCTCGCTGAGTGCGCCTTCCACCGGGACGTAGGTCGCCAAGGCCCAGGCGCAGCCGCTGGCGCTGCCGTGGAGGCAGTTCATCATGTCTTCGGCGAAGAAGGAGAACAGGATCGATCCGGGAACGTCGCCGAAGAGGGTCTGCCATCCGGCGCGGACGATGTCCTTGCCGGAGAAGTGGTGCTGCCAGTTTTCGATCTTGATGTTCTTCAAGGTCGTTCGCTGGAGGAACTGCCACGCCGATTTCGGGCAGCCGTCCGCGGTGGCCTGCGCACTTTGATCCGTGCACAGGTAGAAGTCAGCCTCGTAGGTGACGACCAGGTTGTACGTGGCGTTGCAGCCCTGGATTGCTGCTTCCGGCATCCCGGGGCAGGTGCCGATCTGCTGGGAGCTGACGATCTGGACGGTGGACTCGTCCGGGACGGCGAAGACACCGGGAATGCCGGTACCGGACCCCTTGGACGCCTCTGTGTTGGCCTCCGTCCTTTCCGTCCTGTCGGCCGCGTCCTGTGCCTCCTTGGCGTATTTGGCGGCGTCCTTGGCTGCCTGTTCGGCTTCGGTGGCGGCTGCGTCGGCGCGGTCGGCGGCGGCGCGGGCGTCCTTGGCGTCCTGTTCGGCCTGGGTGGCGGCGGAGCGGGCGGCTTCGGCGTCGAGGGCTGCGGCGTCGGCTGAGTCGCGGGCGTCCTTGGCGTAGCCCTCGGCGTTGCCGGCCGCGGTGTCCGCTGCTGCCGCGTCGTCGGCGGCCTGTTTGTCGTAGTCGATGGTTCGGGCCAGGGAGGACTGCGCCGCTGCTGCGGCCGTGGCGGCGTCGGCCGCGTAGCCGAGGGCCTCCTTGGAGTAGGTGCGGGCGTCCGCCGCGTACTGGGCCGCGTTGGCCGCGTGCTGGTAGGCCTCCTTGGCGTCGCCCTTGGCCTGGTCGGCGAGGTTCTTCGCTGCCTGGGCCTCGGCGGCGGCGTTCTTGGCGTGCGCGTCGGCGACGGCCTGCTGCTGCTCCGCGATGGACTTGGACGCCTGTCCGGTCAGGACGACCAGGCCGGCGGCCGAGTCGGTGTCGACGTACGGCGAGCCGAGTTGGATGGCGTCGTTGGCCGGGTTGGCGACCTGCTTGGCTGCTTCTCCGGCGTCCACGGCGGCCTGGGCGGTGACATGCGCGTACCCGGCGGCCTTCGCGGAGGCCGCTAGGGCATTGCCGGCCTCCGTGTTCGCCGCATCCGCCTGGGTCTTGGCGTCCTTGGCGTGCTGTTCGGCCTCGTCGGCGAGCTTGACCGCGGTCTTTGCCTCGGTGGCGGCGTCCTGGGACGCCTTGATGGCGTCGGCTGCGGCGCTGGTCGCGGTCTTCACCGCGGCATCGGCCTTCAGCTTGTCGGCCTGGGCGGCGTCGGAGTCGGAGCGGGCGCGTTTGGCGGCTGCCTCGGCGCGGGTGGCCGCGGCGTCGGCGTCGGCCGCCGCCTGGGTGGCCGCGTCGGCGTCCGCGCGGGCCTTCGTGGCCGCACTCTCGGCGTCGTCGGCGGCCTTGTCGGCGTCGTTGGCGGCGGAGCGGGCGGCGGTCGCCGCGTCCCCGGAGTCCAGAGAGTCGGCGTAGGCGTCCTTGGCGTCGGCCTTGGCCCGGGCCGCGTTGGCCTTCTGTTCGGCGTCCCAGGCGTCGTCGCGTTTGGCCTTGGCGTTGTCGCGGGCCGTGTTCGCGTCGTCGCGTTTGCCTTCGGCGGTCTTCTCGGCGGCGTCGGCCTTGTCCTTGGCGTCCTTGGCCGCCGTTGCCTGCTGCTGTGCGGCGGTCTTGTCGGCCGCGGCCTCGGCCTGTTTGGCCGCGGCGGTCTCCTTCTCCGCCTTGGCGGTCTTCTCCTGGGCCTCGGCGTCGAGCCGCTTGGCATGGGCGTCGGCGGCGGCCGCCTTCGCATCACCCTCGGCCTTCAGGGCGACACCGAGCTTGGCCTCGGCCGTTTCCTTGTCGGCCTTGGCGTTGTCACGGTGGACCTTGGCGGCGTCCGCGGCCGCCTTGGCCTGCTCCTCGGCGGCCTTCGCGGCCTCCTTGCGGAACTCCGCCTTGGCCTGCGCCGCCTGCGCGAGCGCACGCTGCGCGATCGTCGCGCTGTCACCGGCCGAGGCACGGGTGGCGGCCTCAGCGGTCTCGCCGGCCTTCTCCATCGCCTGGAGCGCTGCCACCGCGCCCCGGGTCACCTGTGTCTTCTGCTGGCCTACCAGCAGACCGCGACCCCGCGGCGCACCAGCCGCGTCCGCGATGCCGTAGGCGGCCTGAAGAGCGGTGTCCGAGCTGGTTCCTGCCTGCTGTGCGGCTGCCAACTGCGCCTGGAGTACGGCCAGTTGCTTCTTCGCGCCCGTCTGAGCGGCCGAGATTCCGGAGGTGGCCTTGGTGAACTGGGCCTTGTCCGGGTAGTCCAGCTTGCCGTCGCCGTCGTGGCCCTGGGGGACGATGCGGATCTTCTGCGCGTCGGTGCCGTTGCACGTGTACAGCTGGGCGTCGTTGCCGTTGGTGAAGGTGTGCAGGTCCAGGCACTTGTCGGTGGCGGCATTGCGGAGCTCGCCGGCGGCGCGGACGTCGAACTGCCACTGCTGCGGCGCGCTGCCGTTGCAGGTCCAGAGCCGGATCTTCGTACCGTTGGCGTCGTTGCCGTTCTGCACGTCAATGCATTTGGCCGCATGAGTGTTGAAGAGGGCGTAACCCCCGGCGTAGGAGCCCCAGAACTGCCACTGCTGGGCGGCGCTGTTGTTGCAGGTGTAGGTCTGCACCGGGGTGCCGTTGGCCGTCCCGCTGCCCTGGACGTCCAGGCACTTGCCCTTGGCCGCCTCCACCCGCATGACCAGGGAGGAGTCGCCGATCCAGCCGATACCGCCGGGCTTCCAGAAGTCCTGCCAACGCGTGAGGTGGTCGGCGACCCAGGAGTGCCCCAGCATGTCGCTCAGCGCCTTCGCGCCCTTGGCCAGGGCGTCGACGGCACTCTTGTTGGCGTCCAGGATCTGGTTGCGCTGGGCGGCCTGGGAGGAGACCTCCTGCTGCCACTCACCGGCCGCGGTGGAGGTGATGTCGCCCAGTACGCTGTCCGGGTCCAGCGGGTCACGCCAGCCACAGGCCGCGAACCGGGACTTCACGTCCTCGACCGCTATGCGGTACTCCGGCGTGCCCGGCTGCGGGGCGGTACGCGGGAAGCCACCGGAGGACAGGAAGACACGCGCGTCGTCGGCGCCCGCGTTCGTGGCGGGGCCGCCATGCATCCACTGGAAGGCGCTGTGCTCGGCCAGCGCCCGGTTCCACTCCTGCTGGGTCGTCCCGGTCGGGTCCGGGTCCTTGCCGTAGAGCGGGCTGCCGACGACGTCGACGGCCTTGAGGGTCGCGTCGTCGGCCTTCGGAGTGTCGTCCTGGTAGAAGTCGTAGTCGTTCATCCAGAACCGGTCGGCGACCCACTTGGCCAGACCGGTCTGGTTGTCAAAGCTCTGCTCGCCGTCGGGCGGCCAGTGGAACCCGGCGTCCGTGAATCCGTCAGGGGTCGCCAGGCCCTCGAGAGGCTTCTTCCAGCCGTCCCGCTGAGCAGCGAGATCGTCCATCTGCTTGCTCGCCGCGTCCCGGTCCTTCTGGTACGCCACAGCCAGCGGCGTCTTGTCCCAGTGCTCGCGGTTGGCCAGGACGTGCAGCTTGTCGGCGGGCTGGTTGAGGCCGTCCTGCGCGGTCGCGGCCATCGACGGCCCGCCCAGCCGCAGCACGTGCGACATCAGGCACTGGTCCTGCCGCAACTGCTCGGCGGAGGTGTCCTGGTACCAGGGGTAGGAATCGCCCGCCGGTTCGGCGTGGAGGCCGGGCAGGCCGGGCTGAACCGCCACACCCGCCAGAACGGCCAGCGCGGCTACGGACGTGACAGCGGACGTGAGTTTTCGTGATCTTCGAGTTCCGGGCAGCCGGAACCAGGGTCTGGGGTGCAAGGAGCCTTCGCCATCTTCGAACGTGCAGGTCGGAGGGGCTGGTGTGCGGTTTGGTCGGGGTGCTCGGGCTGGTCGCGGGCGCGAGTCCTCGGTCTT
>NZ_JBFBBE010000085.1:0-40524 GCF_040682555.1 Streptomyces sp. NPDC051172 | reverse complement strand
GCGACACCGACGACGTGTCCTACAGCGTGACACTGGGCAGCCAGGCGGCCGACCTGTACAAGACCGCCATCAGCGGTCCGTGATCCGCGCGACCGTCGAGGCGGAGACGCTGCGCCGGGCCGACTCCCGGGCGGCCGCCCCGCCCCGCCGTCACGGGTCGCAGAAACGCAACCAGCGGGACGACAGGATGTGAACCTGCGAACCCTGGTGCTGCCACCGTCGCGCTTCGGCCGAGAGCCGGCAGGCCGGAAGCGGTACAGGGCCATTGGGCCCCTAAGGCATCCGCTTGAGGATCCAAGAGGACATCCTTCCGGCGAAGCCTGCCGGCACGTCGACTCGGTCATCAGGCGGCATCAGCCGTCGGCGGCGCCCGTGCGCTGCTGTCGGTAGGGCCGTACCGCGCGGCGCGCTATGGCGAAACGGTGCGTCTCCGACGGGCCGTCGTAGATCCGGAAGGGGCGTACCTCCCGGAACAGACGGGCGAGGGGGGCGTCGGCGGCCGAGACGCCGAGGGCTCCGCAGATCTGCACCGCCCGGTCGACCACCCGGTTCACCGCCTCCGCCACGAAGGTCTTGGACACCGAGGTGAGTTGTGAGGCGGCGGCGGAACCGGTGTCCAGCTCCCAGGCGGTACGCAGGATCAGGGCGCGGCTCGCCTCGATGTCGATCTCGGAGTCGGCCAGCATCTGCTGGACCATGCCGAGGTCTCCGAGGGCCGAGCCGAAGGCCATCCGGCTCCCGGCCCGCTCCAGCGCGATGTCCTGGGCGCGGCGAGCCGCTCCGAGCCAGCGCATGCAGTGGGTCAGCCGGGCGGGGCCGAGCCGTATCTGGGCGCCCTCGAAGCCGCGGTCCACCGCTCCCAGGACCTGCTCCTCCCCCACCACGCACCCGTCGAAGACGATCTCGCTGTGCCCGGCGAAGAGCGCCTCGTCGAGGGTCTCGATCGTCCGTACGAGGCGCATGCCGGGGGTGTCGGCGTCAACCAGGAACATGGTGGCGCCGCCCGAGTCGCCGGGGCCGCCGGAGGTGCGGGCCATGACGATGGTGAACCCGGATCCCCGGGCACCGGTGATGAACCACTTGCGCCCGTCGATACGCCAGCCGCCCGGCACCCGGGTCGCGGTGGTCCGCAGCAGGCGGGGATCGGCGCCGGCTCCCGGAGCCGGTTCGGTCATGGCGAAGCAGGACCGGATCTCGCCCGCGGCGAGCGGGCGCAGATAGGTCTGCTTCTGTTCTTCGGTGGCGAGCTTCTCCAGCAGGTGCATGTTGCCTTCGTCCGGGGCCGCGCAGTTCAGCGCGAGCGGTCCGAGCAGCGAGTAACCCGCCGCTTCGAACACCACCGCCTGGCCGCGCAGGTCGAGCCCGTGGCCGCCCCAGCGCGTCGGTACGTGCGGGGCGAACACGCCCGCGTCACGGGCGGCTTTCTGCAGGCTCTCCCGCACCGCCTCGGGGGCGTCGTGCACGGACCCACCGCATTCGCGTTCGGCCGGGACGGCCACCTCGCGCACGAACTGGGCGGTGGCTTCGGCGAGTTGAGCGACAGTCGGATCGACATCGAACTGGACGGGCACGGGACCTCCTGCCGACGGGCGCACGGACGTCGGCAGCCGTCGCCTCCTAGAAACTGTATAGCGTCTTTAGTATCTTGCCCGGAAGCCCCGGCGACGGGAAGACGACGGGAGAGACACCCATGAGCCCGACCGCGAGCACCGGCCCGGTCCGAACCGTCCGCCATCCCGACGGCGTCGTCGAGCTGAGGCTGGACGATCCCGGCCGCGGCAACGCCCTGGATCTCACCACGGCCGAGGCCCTTCGGGACACGGCCTCGGAGGTGGCCGCGGACCCGGGTGGCGCGGTGCTGCTGCGGACGACGGGTGGCAGCTTCTGCCTGGGCGGTGACCTGCGCGCCTTCGCCGGCCGAGGCGCGGAGACCGGCGCCTACGTCCACGCCGTGGCGAGCGCCGCGCACATCGCGATACAGGTCCTGTACGAGCTGCCGGTGCCGTTGGTGACCGCCGTGCGCGGAGCGGCCGCGGGCGGCGGGATCGGCCTCGCTCTCGTGGGCGACGTCGTCCTGGCGGCCTGGTCCGCGCGGTTCCGGCTGGCGTACACGGCGATCGGGCTCACACCGGACTGCGGGGCGTCATGGTTCCTGCCGCGCCTGGTGGGCCCTCGCAGGGCGGCGGACCTGATCCTCACCAACCGGGTCCTGACCGGCGACGACGCCGAACAGTGGGGACTGGTCTCCCGGTCCGTGGCCGATGCCGAACTGGACGACACGGCTCGCCGGACCGCGGCGGAGCTGGCCGCCGGCGCGGGCGGCGCGCTGCGCGCCGCGAAGGGGCTGCTGCGTCGCGGCACCGGGGACGATCTGCGCCGCCACCTCGCCGAGGAAGCGCGCTCCATCGCCGCCCTCGCGGACGGCCGGGACGCGCAGGACCGCATGACGTCGTTCCTCGCGGCGAAAAGTGTTTCTTGAGTCCCTCTTCACTAACAAGGCCGCCGGGGCGTAACCTCCGGGCAACACAGAACCGAGCAAAAGGTGTGGCGATGCAATCTGCTGCCGTGGACCTTCCGGACGCGTCCGACGAGCCCCTCACCGAAGCCGTCGTCGACCTCGTTCTGCGTGGCATGTGGCGCGGCCGTCCGGCCTCCGAGCACCGGCCGCTGGTCGACGCCGGGCTCGCGACGGTGAAGGGGCCGGTGGTGCTGCCGACCGAGCGGGCCAAGTCCGCCGTCGCGCGGTTGCTGCGGGTTCCCACCGGCTCCGAGCAGGAGGAGCTGATCACCGCGGCGTACGAGGCGTTCCTCCCGGTCAACCGGAAGATCCGGGACGTGTGCACGGCATGGCAGTGCCGCCCGGACGGCACCGCCAACGACCATTTGGACGACGTCTACGACGCCGGGGTGCGCGAGTCGCTGGAGGATGTGCACGAGGCCATCCAGCCCGTGCTGCGCCGGCTGGACCGGGTGCTCGCGGGCAGTGGGCAGTACCTGACGGACCTGGAGGACGCCCTCGACCGCTTCGACGACGGCGCGCCGCAGTGGCTGGCCTCGCCGCTGTGCGACTCGTACCACACCGTGTGGATGCGACTGCACCAGGAGCTGCTCCTCGTGCTGGGCATCAGCCGGGCCGAGGACGAGGCCCGTGAAGAGGAGCTCGTCACCAGGGGGCGGCGGTGAGCGTCACCGACCGAGAGGCGGGCCTGCCCGCACCGTCCGGGGCGCCCCTCACTCCGGCCTCTGGTAGCCCCGCTCCTCCCGGACGGACCCTGGTGCCGTACGGGCAGGGCCGCATCCGGGGCCTGGACGCCGACGAGCTGGGCGCGCACGGCGCGGCGATGGACGGGCTGGTGGCCCTCGGTCTGCCGGTCGTGCCGGGCCTCACCGTGCCCGCCGCAGCCGCGGCGTCGCTGTGCGAAGCCGCCACCGCCGAAGCCGCCGTAGAGCTCGTCGAACAGCTCTCGGGACGGCGGATCGGGGACATGGCCCGACCGCTGCTGCTGCGTCTGTCGGCGAGCGCGCCGACCGAGATCGCCGGGCTGCCGCCGGACCTGGCCTGTCTCGGTGTGGCACCCGGCACGGCCGACGACCTGTGCGCCGTGATCGGGCAGGCGGACGCGTTGTACGAGGTGTGGGCCGCCGGCGTACGTGTGATCGCCGAACACGCCCTGGACGTTCCCGGTGCGCTGCTCGACGACGCCCTCCTGGACACGCCCCAGCCGGCAGAACGAGTCAAGTTGCTGCTCTCCCTGGTGGCGGAGCACGGCTCCCGGCCCTTCCCCGACGACCCGGCGCAGCAGCTGGCGCTTGCCGCCCGTGCCCTGCTCGCCCGGTGGGACTCGCCGCGTGCGCGACGGTCCCGCAGGGCGCAGCGGCTCCCCGCCGACCTGGCCCTCGCCCTGCATGTGCAGGCCCTGCGCATCGGCCCGGCGGACCACTCGGGCTACGGCACGGCCGTCAGCCGCGATCCCGAGACCGGGCGCCTCTGTCCGCAGGGGTCCTTCTTCCGCGGGGTGCGCCGCAGCGCCCCGCCGCCGCACTCCGGTGAGCCGCTGGACCGGCTCGCGGGCGGCACCGCGCTGCTCGAACACTCCCTGCTCACCCTGGAGCGGCACCTGCGCGCGCCGGTGTCGGTCGACTTCGAGGTACGCGACGACGAGATCTCACTGCTAGCCGCCTCCGCCCAACTCCGCCCGCCGCTGAGGGCGTCGGTGTGTCTGGCCGCGGACCTCGCCCGGGACGGGGCGCTCGGCCAGGAGGAAGCCGTCCGCCGGATCGCCCCGGCGCAGGTGCAGGAACTGCTCCACCCCCAACTGCGGCTGGCCGGTGGGGAGGAACTCCTCGTGAGAGGCCTGCCCGCGGCACCGGGAGCGGCGACCGGGACGGTGGTGCTCTCCAGCGAGAAGGCCCTCGAACTGGCCGCGGACGGCACCCGGGTCGTGCTGGTGGCCGCCGAGACGACCCCGGCGGACGTGCCCGGCATGCTGGCCTCCGTCGCCGTGCTGACCGGCAGCGGCGGAATCGCCTCGCACGCCGCCGTGGTCGCGCGGGGCGCCGGCAAGCCCGCCGTGTGCGGCGCCGAGGGGCTGCGCCCGGACCGGGCGACCGGGACGGTCCGCTTCGGGGAACGCGTGGTGCGCGAGGGCGACCCGATCTCGCTGGACGGCCGTACCGGCGCCGTCTACGCGGGCACGCTGAGCGTCAGCGTCGCAGGACCGCCGCCCGAACTGTCCACCCTGCTGACGTGGGCGGACGACATACGCCGACTGGGCGTACGGGTCAACGCGGACACGGCGGCCGAAGTGGAGACGGCCCTCGCGCTGGGCGCGGAGGGCGTCGGGCTGTGCCGTACGGAACACCAGTTCCTCGGTGAGCGGCTGCCGTTGATCCGCCGGGTGCTGCTGGCCGTCGACCCCACCGCCCGTGACGAGGCCCTGGTGGCGCTGGAGCGCGCCCAGCACGAGGACTTCACCGCGCTGCTGGCCGCCGTGGGCGACCGCCCGGTGACCGTGCGCCTGCTGGACGCCCCGCTGCACGAGTTCCTGCCCGCCCCCGGCGAGGCCCTGGACGCGGCCGAGGAACAGCGGGCCGCCGCACTGCGCGAGGCGAACCCGATGCTCGGCCTGCGCGGAGTGCGGCTGGCCCTGCTGCACGAACGGCTCTATCCGGCGCAGGCCGAGGCGCTCTTCACCGCCTGGGCCGATGTGGTCGCCACTGGGATCCGGCCCGAGCTGGAGGTGATGATCCCGCTCGTCAGCCTGCCGCAGGAACTGGCCGCCGTGGCCGCGTACGTACGCGACGCCGCCGACGCGGTCGCCGCCCGCACCGGGGTGGAGGTGCCCTACCGGCTCGGCACCATGATCGAGACGCCGCGCGCCGCGCTGCTGGCCGCGGAACTCGCCGAGCACGCCGAGTTCTTCTCCTTCGGCACCAACGACCTCACCCAGCTCACCTACGGGTTCTCCCGGGACGACGTCGAACGCCAGGTGCTCGCCTCGTACCAGGAACGCGGGTTCCTGACCGCCAGCCCCTTCGCCCGGCTCGACCCGCACGGGGTGGGTGCCCTGGTCGGCCTGGCGGCTGAGCGGGCCCGGCGCGTACGGCCCGGTATCAAGCTGGGCGTGTGCGGTGAGCACGGCGGCGACCCCGAGTCGATCGCGTTCTGCGACGGCCTCGGCCTCGACTACGTCTCGTGTTCCGCGCACCGCGTGCCGGTGGCCCGGATGGCGGCCGCGCACAGCGCGCTGCGCGCACGGGACGACACCAGCGGGAGCACACGATGACGAGCACCGTGACCGAGACCGACGGCACAGCCCTGTCGGACACCGAGCTGGAAGACCTCCGCGAGACCGTCCGCGCGGTGTGCGCGGACGCCGGCGGCACCGCCGCGGTACGCCGGCTGTCCGAGGAGGCCCCCGGCATCGACGCCGGGTTGTGGGACACCCTCGGCCGGCAGGTCGGCCTCGCGGCGCTCGGGCTGCCCGGGCCGGCGGGAGGCATCGGCGGCCTCGCCGGGATCGCCGCCGTCTGCGAGGAGTTGGGCCGGTCCCTGGCACCGGTGCCACTGCTGTCCTCCACCGTGCTGGCCGGACAGGTGCTGGCAGGCTGCGGCACCGCCGACAAGGCGCTGGGCAAGCTGGCGGAGGGCGTCGTACACGCCCTCGCCGTGGTCGCACCCGACGGGACGTGGCGGGCCGACGCCGTGCCCGTGGCCGTGTCCTGGCAGGGCAGCGTCCCGCTCCTGGACGGCACCGCGCCGTTCGTCCTCGACGGCGCCGACGCCGAGACACTCGTGGTCGCCGCGACCGGAGCCGACGGCGTGGACCTCTTCCTGGCCGATCCGCGAGAGCCGGGCGTCACGGTGCGCCGGGTGCCCACCCTGGACCTCAGCCGCGGGCAGGCGATCGTCGCCTTCGACGGCGCCCGGGCCCGGGCCCTGACCGCGGGCGGCGAGGGCGCGGACGTCGTCTCCCGCGCACTGGACGTGGCCCTGGTGGCCCTGGCCGCCGAGCAACTGGGCGGAGCCCAGGCCGCGTTGGACATGACCGTGGCCCATGTGCGCGACCGCACCCAGTTCGGCAGGGCCATCGGCGGCTTCCAGGCGGTCAAGCACGCCTGCGCCGACATGCTGCTCCAGGTCGAGGCCGCACGGTCGGCCGTGGTGCGCGCGGTCCGGGCGGACGGCTCACCTCCGGCGCTGGCCGAGGCGGCGGCCGTGGCACAGGCGTGGTGCGGCGAGGCGTTCGTCTCCGTCGCCGCCGAATGCGTACAGCTCCACGGCGGCATGGGCTTCACCTGGGAGCACGACGCGCACCTGTACTTCCGGCGCGCGCAGTCCGACGCGGTGCTGCTGGGCGGCGCCGCACACCACCGGGAACGACTGGCCGCCCTGCTGGGCTGGTGACGTGGAAGGAGGGCGGGAACATGACCACCAGGCTCATCGACGAGTCCCTGTTCGAGAACCCGGACGACAGTGAGCACGGCGACCGTCGGCTCGACGACCGTGGGCTCCACGGCGGGGACGCGCCGCGGCTCGTGGGCGCCCGCTGCTCCGCGTGCCACACCGTCGTCTTCCCCCGGCAGGACTCCTGCCCCAGGTGCGCGGACGGGGTGATGTCCGAGCAGGTGCTGCCGGTCAGGGGGGTGGTGTGGTCGTGGACGCTCCAGGCGTTCCCGCCGAAACCGCCGTACCGGCCGCCGGCCGACGGCTACCGGCCGTACCACGTGGGCTACGTGGACCTCGGCGAAGTGCTGGTCGAAGCGCGCCTGGCGGTGCCCCGCGAGGACATCCGGATCGGTCTGCCGGTCCGGCTCACCACGGTGTCCGCGTACCGGCACGAGGACGGGACCGAGGTCGTCACCTTCGCGTTCCGCCCGGAGCGGGACGGGGAGCTGTGAACCGGCCCGACGACGTGTACGTGGTCGGATGCGGGATGCATCCCTTCGGCCGCGACGAGAGCGTCACCGGCATGGACATGGCCGAGCGGGCGGTGCGCGCGGCGCTGGCCGACGCGGGTGTCGCCTGGGAGGACATCGGCTACGCGGCCGGCGGCTCCGACGTGTCCGGCAAGCCCGACACCCTGGTGGGCCGTCTGGGGCTGACCGGAGTGCCCTTCGTCAACGTGCAGAACGGCTGTGCGACCGGTGCCTCCACGGTGCTCGCCGTGGCCAACGCGCTGCGCGCGGGCGAGGCCTCCCTGGGACTTGCGGTGGGCTTCGACAAGCATGAGCGGGGCGCCTTCCACGTCTCCGCGGCCCGCTACGGCCTGGGCGACTGGTACGCCGAGACCGGCATGATGCTGACCACCCAGTTCTTCGCACTCAAGACCCAGCGGTACCTGTACGAGCACGGAATATCCGAGCGGGCGCTGGCGATGGTGGCCGAGCGGGCCTTCCGCAACGGCGCCCGGCACCCCCTGGCATGGCGGCGCAAGCCGCTGACGGAGCGGGAGATCCTGGAGGCCGCCGAGGTCAGCCCTCCGCTCACCCAGTACATGTTCTGCTCGCCCGGACAGGGCGCGGCGGCCCTGGTCCTCGCCCTCGGCGACCGCGCCTTCGACCTGTGCGAACGGCCGGTCAAGCTGGCGTCGTTGGCCTTCCGGACCCGACGGTTCGGTTCGTTCGAGGTGTTCTCCCCCTGGCTGCCGCCGGGACCCCACCGCAGCCCCAGCGTCGACGCCGCCGAGGCGGCCTTCCGCACGGCGGGCGTACGGCCCGCGGACGTGCGGGTCGCCCAGCTGCAGGACACGGACAGCGGCTCGGAACTGGTCCATCTGGCGGAGACCGGTCTGTGCGGCCACGGCGAGCAGGAGGAGCTGCTGGCCGCCGGGGACACCGATCCCACCGGCCGGATACCGGTCAACACCGACGGCGGCTGTCTGGCAGGCGGGGAGCCCGTCGGCGCCTCCGGACTGCGTCAGTTCCACGAGGTCGTACGGCAGTTGCAGGGCCGGGCACCCGGTGCGCAGGTACCGGGCGCTCCCCGGGTGGGCTTCACGCATGTGTACGGGGCGCCCGGGATCAGCGCCTGCTCGGTCCTGACGGTGTGAAAGGCGGCGCACAAGCCGTGCGGCACGGTCCGCCCCGCGCGGGCCGCAGGCCGCTGCCCTGGTGAACCTGGTGAGCCCTCTCAGGTCCGTGACGTGGCCTTCTTCTCCGGCCCCTGCTGCTCTGCGGGCCCCCGCTGCCCCGCCGGCGTCTCCTCGGCGGCGACGATGCGCAGCGCCAGCTCCCTGACCGCCTGGAGCACCGCCCGGGAGGGCAGCTGGGACAGCGGTCCTCCCTCCGCCCGCAACGCGGTGACCAGCATCGTCGTACTGATCAGCGTGCGGACCGCGAGCGCCTGGCCCGCGTGCCGGGCCTTCGCCGCGCGGGGGCTGCGGGTGCTGCCCTCGGGCAGGTAGTCGTAGCCACGCTGGATGTGACGCTGCTCGAACTCGTCCCGCAGCACCTTCACGCTGCCGTTGGCCGAGGCGACCTGGACCTGGTACAGCCGGGCCTCGTCGGGGTTGCGCTCCACCCACTCCCACACG
Organism: Streptomyces sp. NPDC051172; assembly: GCF_040682555.1. NCBI lineage: Bacteria > Bacillati > Actinomycetota > Actinomycetes > Kitasatosporales > Streptomycetaceae > Streptomyces > Streptomyces sp. NPDC051172. Next base: position 31,489 of record NZ_JBFBBE010000085.1, on the reverse strand, counting down.
GCGTCGATGACGCGGACCAGACCCTCCGCGTCACCCGGCTCGGACTCCGGCCGGGCCGCCTCCACGACCGCGTTCAGCTGGTCGAAGACCCGGCGCATGGCGAGTTCGAGCAGTTCCTCCTTGCCGTCGAAGTGGTAGTAGACGGCTGTGGGCACCACCTCGGCCTCGTCCGCGATGTCCTGGATGCTCGTCTCCGCGAATCCGTTGCGTCCGAAGACCCGTACGGCGGCGGTGATGATGTGCTGCCGCCGCGAGGGCCGGTGGGCGGGCTGCTTGCCGTTCTTGGTGGTGGCCATCCTGCTCCCTGCCCGCTGCCGTCGGTCCGCACCCGCGATCCCTGGTACTGACCATAGTATCCAGTAACTGCAGCCCGCCGACCGCACAATTCCCACTGCACGCAGGCATCCGACGCACTCAGGTCCCGGCATACTTGACACCATGACGACATCCGGAACCCGCGCCGCCCACCGCCCCTCGCGCAAGCAGCGGGTGATCGAGGCGGCCACCGAGTTGTTCGCCACCCAGCCGCCGGACGAGGTGACGGTGGCCGACATCGCCTCCCGCGCCGAGATGACCTCGGCCGCGGTGTACTACCACTTCTCCTCCAAGGACCAGGTCCTCGCCGAGGCCATGCGGGCGTTCGCCGCGGCGCTGCGCGAGCAGCTGCAGGCGATCACGGAGGCCCATGAACCCGGCTCGCACACCGGAGCGGCGATCACCGCCCTGCTGGCATGGATGGCCGAGAACCGGTCCGCCGCCACCGTGTTCTTCGTGTCGTCGGCCGGTATGAGCCAGGAGGCGGAGGCGCTGCGCCAGGAGAGCCGTACGCAGTTGCTGGAGGAGCTGGTCCGGCTGGTCCGCAAGGCCCGTGCGTCCGTCTCCGACGCCGAGGCGGCGGTGAACGGCCTGGGCCTGCTGGCGCTGCTGGAGACCGCGGCCACCTCACAGGTCCGGGGCGACGACGTGTACCGGTCGCTGGGCCACCGCTCCTTCGTCCGTGAGGTCGGCGATCTCGCGGAGCGGATCGCCGACCCCGCCCGGTAGGCCTCGGTTCACCAGCGGGTTCACATCAGCAGGTACACACCAGCAGTTTCACACCAGCAGACGCAGCGGCTTGCTCAGCAGCTCGCCGACCGTGCGCAGATATTCGGCGGCGGGTGCGCCGTCGACGGCACGGTGGTCGAAGGTGAGGCTCAGGGTGAGCACCCGGGTCCGCAACGGCCGGTCCTCCACCCACTCGACGCCGTCCCTGAGCCTGCCCACGCCGAGGATCCCGACATTGCCGGGATTGATCACCGGGGTGAAGAAGTCCACGCCGTAACCGCCGAGCGAGGTGACCGTGAAGGTCGCCCCCTCCAGCTGCGTGAGGGAGATCCGCCCCTCGCGCGCGGCCTGCGCCAGTTCCTTCGACCGGCGGGCGATCTCGTGCAACGGCAGCGCCACCGCGTCCTCGATGACGGGAACCATGAGGCCGCCCGGTACGGCCACTGCGAAGCCCACGTGGATACCGTCGAGCAGATGGATGCCGTCGTCCCGGACTGTCGCGTTGAGCAGCGGGTGCTCGCGCAGGGCCAGGGCCGCGGCCTTCAGCACGAAGTCTCCCAGGCCGGGCACCGGCAGTTCGCCGTCCGCCCACTCCTGCCTGAGCCGCTCCCGCAGGGAGACCACGGCGTCCATCCGCACCTCGTAGCCGTGCGTCAGCTGTGCCATCTCCTGGAGACTGGCGTGCATCCTGCGGGCGATGGTGCCGCGCATCCCCGTGAGGGGGAGGACGTCGCCGGGCTGCGGAGCCGCCTTGCGGCGAACGGGAGCAGCAGGGGCGGTGACGGCGGCAGGGGCTGCGTCGAGGTCGGAGCGGCGGATACGGCCGCCCGGACCCGTGCCGTTCACCTCCGACAAGTCGATGCCGCGTTCCTTCGCCAGTTTGCGGACCAGAGGCGAGGAGGGAGTGCCGTCCCGCAGGGCCGGCTCCGCCGGGATGCCAGGGGCATCGGGGAGCGCCGCGAAGAACTCCTCCACGTCCTCGGAGACGATCCGACCGCCGGGGCCCGTGCCGCGCACGGCGCTGAGGTCGACGCCGACGGCCGCGGCGACCTGCCGGGCGTACGGCGAGGACAGGAGCCGGGCATTGATGCCGACGGGGGCGGGTGCCGCACCGGTACCACCCGCCACAGCCGCAGTCACCGTGTCCGTGTCCCGGTCGGTCCCGGGCCCGGAGGTCGCCGGTCCGCCCGGCGCCTTCGGTGGTTGTTCGCCCTCGGCCAGCAGCCAGCCGATGAGGGTGCCGGCAGGGACGGTGGCCCCGGCCGGGACCACCGGGTGGAAGAGGCCTCCGGCCTCCGCCTCGACATCCACGTCGACCTTGTCGGTGGCCAGCCGCAACAGTGAGTCGCCCTCGGCGACGGCCGCGCCGACGGGCACCAGCCATTCGTCGATCGTGCCCTCCTGCATGGTCAGGCCGATCTTCGGCAGCAGAACCTCGACCGCCACGTCGGTCACGACCTTTCGAGCAGGCGCCGGCACCCCTGGGCGATGCGGGCGCGATCGGGCACGTACGCCTTCTCCAGGACCGGCGAGAAGGGCACGGGTGAGAAGGGGGCGCCGATGCGCAGGACCGGCGCGTCGAGGTAGTCGAAGACCACGTCCTGGATCTGGGCGGCGATCTCCGCGCCGAGCCCGCCGAAGGTGACGGCCTCGTGCACCACGAGCACCCGGTTGGTGCGGCGGACGGAGGCGAACATCGTCTCGGTGTCCAGCGGCTGCACGGTACGCGGGTCGATCACCTCGATCTCGACGCCCTCGGCGGCGAGTTCGTCGGCCGCCGCGAGGGCCTCGCCCACCATGCGGCCCAGCGCGATCACGGTGACGTCGGAGCCCTGCCGCGCGGTGTGCGCCTGCCCCAGGGGGAGGCCGTAGATCTCCTCGGGCACCTCACCGGTGCTGCCGAGCAGCACCTTGTTGAGCATGACGACGGTGGGGTTGTCGTCCCGGATGGCCGAGACCGTCAGGCCCTTGGCGGTGTACGCGTCGCACGGCATCACCACCTTGAGGCCGGGCACATGGGCCAGCCACGCCTCCAGGCTCTGGCTGTGCTGAGCCGCCGCGCCGAGGCCCGCTCCGGAGGCGGTCGTGATGGTCAGCGGCACGGACAGCGCGCCGCCGAACATGTACTTCATCTTCGCCGCCTGGTTGACGATCTGGTCGAGGCAGACGCCGATGAAGTCCATGAACATCAGGTCGACGACGGGGCGCAGGCCCCGGGCGGCGGCGCCCACGCCGAGGCCGACCAGGGCGGCTTCGGATATGGGGGTGTCGATCATGCGGCGGGGCCCGAACTCGTCGAGCAGGTTGTCGAACATACGGAACACGCCGCCGTATCCGGCCACGTCCTCCCCCGCGACGAAGACGTTCTCGTCCTCGCGCATGGCCTGGGCGAGTCCCTCGTTGAAGGCCTTGACGTAGGTGAGCTTGCGTGTGGCGACGGCCGCCGCCTCGGTGGTGGTGGTCATGGCGGTCATCCCGAGTACACGTTGAGCAGCAGGTCGGCGGGGTCGGGCAGCGGGCTCGCCTCGGCGTACGCGACGGCTTCGGCGATCTCTTCCCGCGTGCGCTGCCATACGTCGTCGAGTTCCGCGCGGGTGGCGGTGCCGTCGGCCAGGGCCCGGGTCTCGATCAGGTCGATGGGGTCGCGGGCCTTCCAGTCGGCGACCTCCTCGTCCGAGCGGTAGGGGTGGCGCAGGCCCTTGACGCCCTGGTGGTCGAAGTAGCGGTAGGTCTTGGCCTCGATCATCATGGGGCCCGCTCCGGACCGCGCGCGTGCGACGGCTTCGGTCGCGGCGCGGTGGACGGCGACCGCGTCCATGCCGTCGACGATCACGCCGGGCATGCCGTAGGCGGCGGCCCGGTCGGCGACGTCGGTGAGCAGCATGTGGGCGGACTGCGGGGTGAACTCGGCGTAGCCGTTGTTCTCGCAGACGAAGACCACGGGCAGGCCGAGGATGGCGGCCATGTTGGCGCCCTCGTGGAAGGCGCCGATGTTGGTGGAGCCGTCGCCGAAGAAGGTCACGGCGACGCTGTCCTCGCCCTTGTAGCGGGCGGCGAAGGCGGCGCCCACGGCGATCGGGACGCCGGCGCCGACGATGCCGTTGGCGCCGAGCATGCCGCGGGTGAGGTCGTTGATGTGCATGCTGCCGCCGCGGCCGAGGCAGGCGCCGGTGACGCGGCCGTAGAGTTCGGCGTACATCGCGCGGAAGCCGACGCCCTTCGCCACGGCGTGTCCGTGGCCGCGGTGGGTGGAGGTGATCTGGTCGTCGTCGCGCAGGGCCGTCATCACGCCGGCGGCAACGGCTTCCTGGCCGACATAGAGGTGCAGGAAGCCGGGCAGCTTGCCGGCCTCCATGAGTTTTCCCGCCTCGGTCTCGAACAGCCGGATGCGCACCATGCGTTCGTGCAGATCCCGGATGACCGCGGTACTGACCTGCGGGGATTTCTTCGACGCCGTTGACGCTCGTTGAGCCATCGTCCGCCCCTTCGCCCGAGGGAGGTTGCCAAGCAATCGGAGTTACTTGTGTCGGTCTACAGTAACCGGCATGAAGGCACCTTACTGAACAGCATCTCTAATTACTACGCCTCGGACCCGGCTCGTCGCCCCGCTCGTCCACCAGCTCCACGACGTTGCCCTCCGGATCCGCCCAGAAGCTGATCCGTCGGCCACCGACGCGGACGACGACCGGATCCGACAGGGGCCGGGCACCCGCACCCGGCAGAGCCGTCACGACCGGGTCCATGCCGTCGACGTGGAAGGTGGGATACGACAGTCCCGGCCGCCCGGCAGGCCAGGACGCCGCGCCCGCCGACACCGGCCCCGACCGGGGCAGGATCAACTTGACACACCCTCCGGAGGGCACCCGGAGCCAGGCGACCGTCAGCTCGCCGCCCAGCCCCGCCGGATCCCCGACGGACTCCGGCACGCGCGAGCGGCGCTCGGCGCGGCAGCCGACCGCCTCGCGGCAGAAGCGCTCCATCAGCCCGAGGTCGCGCACCACCACACCCACCTCGAAAGGTCGCGTCACGACCATCGCACCCACCCCCACAGGACACCGAGCGGCAACTTCGACACTTTCTATTGACAGACCACACTAAGTCCTGTTGCAGTTTCGGACACAGCCCAGCTGTCGCGTTCCGAAGCCGGTCACCGGCTCGCGGCTGGGAGGATTGTGAGGACAACGTGGTCCAGACCAGTTCACCGGAGATTCGGGAAACAGCGACCGAGCGCAGGTCACCGGCCTCCGCCCCCTCCACTCCCGAGTACTCGTCGTGGATCAGCCAGGACCGGTCAACCGACGCCGCGTCCGTGGCGATGCGGCGGGAGGCGGCCGAACTCGTCGAGCGGGTGATGGCGCACTATCGCGCCAACACGACGCACGAGGCGGACGGTCAGTGGACGGAACCCGTCGCCAACTACCTCGACGCCGACCGCTGGCAGCGCGAGACGGACGCCGTCCACCGGAGTGTCCCGCTGCCGCTCGCGATGTCGTGCGAGCTGCCCGGGCCGAACACCTACAAGGCGATCGACGTGCTCGGCGTTCCGGTGCTGATCACACGCGACCGGCAGGGTGCCGTGCACGCGATGATCAACGCCTGCCGGCACCGGGGCGCCCGGCTCCTGGAGGCGGGGTGCGGGGTGTCCAAGCGGCTCACCTGCCCGTACCACTCATGGTCGTACGACCTGGCCGGGGAGCTGCGGGGCGTGTACGCGGAGAAGACCTTCGGCGAGGTTCCGCGTGAGGGACGCGGCCTGGTGCGGCTCCCGGCCGGGGAGCGCGCGGGGATCGTCTTCGTGTCACTGGACCCGGCGGCCGAGCCCGACCTGGACGAGTGGCTGGGCGATCTGCAGCCGCTGCTGGAGGGCCTTCGCCTCGCGGAGTGCCACCACTACGCCACCAGCGAGCTGACCAGCCCCAACTGGAAGGTCACCCTCGACGGGTATCTGGAGACCTACCACTTCGCCTCGCTGCACCCGAAGACGGTGTTCGAGACGAACCTGTCGAACATGATGGCGCACGACACCTGGGGCCCTCACCAGCGCATCGCACCCGCCCTGCGGCCCATCGCACAGGCGAGCGAACTGCCGCCGGACAGGCGTGACCCCGGGGACTGCGTCGGGCCCATCTACTGGCTCTTCCCGGGACTCGCGATCGCCGGCGGCTGGCGCCAGAAGATCGCCGTCTCCCTGGTGCTCCCCCGGACGGCGACCGAGTCGGTGACCCAGCAGATCATCCTGCTGCGGGAGCCGGCGGTCACCGAGGAGGAACGCCAGGCCGCCGACCGGTTCGGCGCCTGGTTCCACGAGGTGGTCCGCGACGAGGACTACGCGACCACCTACGGAGTCCAGCAGGGCCTCAAGGCCCTCGACGGGACCGACTTCGTCTTCGGACGCAACGAGCCCGGACTCCAGCACTTCCACCGCACGATTCACCAGCACCTGGACGAAGACGCCACAGGCGCCCCCAGAGCCGCCAGGTGAGCAACCAACAACACTCGCGGGAGAACACCATGGTGGCTACGGGCAGCCTCGACGGACGTGTCGCGGTGATCACGGGCAGCACGCGCAGCATCGGCCGCGCCATCGCCGAGGCCTTCCTGGCCGACGGCGCCACGGTCGTCATCAGCGGCCGCAGCGAGCTCAAGGGCAAGCAGGCCCTGGAGGAGCTGGACGCCGGGGAGCGAGCCGTCTTCCACCCCTGTGACGCAAGCAGCCAGGAGGACATCGAGTCCCTCGCCGACTTCGCCGCCGAGCGGTTCGGGCGGCTCGACATCTGGGTCAACAACGCGGGCGGCACCCAGGGCTTCGCCCCCGTGCACCAGCTCAGCGACGAGGCCTGGAACCACGCCCTGGCCTTCAACCTCAACGCCTACTTCTACGGCACCCGCCGGGCCCTGCCGAAGATGCTCGCGGGCGGCTGGGGCCGGATCATCAACATCTCCTCGGTGGAGGGCAAGCAGGCCAACAAGCCGGCGATCAGCCACTACATCACCAACAAGCACGCCATCCACGGACTGACGAAGGCGACCGCCTTCGAGTACGGCACCCAGGGCGTCACCTGCAACGCCATCTGTCCCGGCGCCGTCGACACCGACCTCATGCGTGCTGCCGGGCCGGCCGCCGCCGAGGCCGAGGGCATCAGCTACGAGGAATGGCTCAGCCGCTTCGCCGAGCACGCCGCGACGAAGAAGATCACCACCGTGGAACAGATCGCGGCCGTCGCCTCGCTGCTCGCGAGCGAGGCCGGGGCGGGCATCACCGGCGCGCTGATCAGCGTCGACGGCGGAACGGCGCAGTGGTAGGCGCGGGCACGGACAGCGAGCGGGAGACCTCGGTCATGAAGAGCTGGATCACGGACTGGCAGCGCAGTGAGCGGCTGCCGCACTACACCCGGGCCAACGCGGGCGAGACCCTGCCTGATCCCGCCAGCCCGCTGGGCTGGACCCTGGTCTGGGGACGCGGTCTGCAGGGCTGGCGGCGCGGCTTCGTCGGGTTCGGCATCTACCGCGACGAGGAGGTGGCCGGTCCCCGGCCGCCGTTCGTCGGCATGTTCGGCGGCCACTTCTATCTCAACCTGTCCCACATGCGGCTGTTCGGCATCCGGATGGGCCAGACGGCCGACCAGATCGACGCCGCCTTCGTCGGTCAGCGCTCCGACACTCCGGCGTACGTGGCGCACCCGGACGACCAGGACGAGGAGCTGACCGCCAAGGCGGGCGCGACCCTTCAGCGGATGCTCGGCCAGGCCGGCTTCCCCGAGGCCGACGCCGACCGGGAGCGGCTGCGCGCCCTGCGCCGCGCCCGCCCCGACCTGACGCTGCTGTCCGAAACCGAACTGGTCGCGCACGCACGGTCGTTGCTGGACGAGGTGGAGACGACCTTCCAGCGCCACGTCGAGTCGTCGCTGCCCGCCTCGGTCGGACCGGCGATCCTCGGCCCGCTGTGCGCGGGCGTGGACCGCCCCGGCGCCCTGCTGGACCTGATCGGCGGTCTCGGCGACATCGACTCCGCCTCCCCCTCGACCGGACTGTGGACGCTGTCCCGCCAGGTGGCGGCCTCGGCCGAACTGAGCGCGCTTTTCGACCGGGGTCCGGCCGCGGTGGAGCAGGCGCTCGAGACCGCGACCGGGGATGTGAAGGCGTTCCGTGACTCCTTCGAGGAGTTCCTGGCGGAGTCCGGCGACCGCGGCCCCAACGAGTGGGACATCCACGCGCTGTCCTGGGAGGCGGCGCCCGTGCAGGCGCTGGCCCTGGTCGACCGGATCCGGCACAGTCCCGACGACGCCTCCCCCGCCGCCCGCCGCAAGCGGCTGACGGAGGGGCGCGAGCGGACGGCGCGGGAGATCCGGGCGGCGCTGCCGGAGGAGACGCAGCCCCTGTTCGACGCCGGCATGCACGCCTCCCAGGTGTGGATCCCGGCCCGCGAACGCACCAAGGCCAACTGCGTCACCGTCGTCAACGAGATCCGCATGGCCGTACGGGAACTGGGTCGCCGCGGCGTCGAGGCGGGGCTGTTCGCCCGGCCCGAGGACGTGATGATGCTGCTGGACACCGAACTCGACGACTATGTCGCCGCCCCGGAGTCCTTCGGCCCGGTGATCGCCCAGCGGCTGGAGGAGTACGCGGGTCTGTACGAGCTGGAGCCGCCCTTCTTCGTCGCCGACGAGGCGCAGACCGAGGTCGGCACCTGGCCGCGGCGCGCCGCGGAACGGACCCCGGCGGCCGTCGAGGGCGATGTCCTCGGTGGCGTGGGTGGCAGCCACGGCACGTACACCGGCAGGGTGCAGGTGGTCACCGACCCGGCCTCGTGCGAGGCGCTGGAGCCCGGTGAGGTGCTGGTCGCGCCGATCACGGACGCGGCCTGGACGCCGCTGTTCCTGGTCGCCGGAGCGGCCGTGGTGGACGTGGGCGCCCTCAACAGCCACGCCGTCGTGGTCTGCCGTGAGCTGGGCATCCCGGCCGTGATCTCCGTCGAGAACGGGACGCGGCGGCTGCGGGACGGCATGGTGATCACGGTGGACGGCGACAAGGGCACAGTCACCGTGGACAACGTGCCGGCCGCACTCGGCCTCTGAGGAACGCGTGGGCCCGCCGCTCCCCCTGACGGGACGGCGGGCCCGCGCCCATGACCACGAAGGGAACACGCCATGGCAGAGGAAGTCATCGTCGCCGGCTGGATGGACTACGAACCCGGCGAACGCACCGCCGTGCTGAAGGCCCTCGTCGAGCTGGGCCGGCGGACCCGGGAGGCGGAACCCGGCTGCCTGGACTACGCCATGACCGCCGATCCCGGTGACGAGCGGCGCATCCGGGTGTTCGAGCACTGGACCTCCCGGCAGGCCCTCGACGAGCATTTCTCGACCCCGCACATCAAGGACTTCCGCGCCGCCGTGGCGGGGCTGACCCGGGTCGGGGTCTCCCTGACGGCCCACACGGTCGCCGCGTCACACCCCATGCGCTGAAACGAAACGGCGCCTCCCTCGCCAGGGGGCGCCGTCTCAGGTGTTCCATGCGTCAGTCGGCCAGCCGCACCAGCATCTTGCCGACATTGCCGCCGCCCAGCAGGGACAGCAGCGCCCCCGGTGCGTTCTCCAGGCCGTCCACGACGGTCTCGCGCGCGGTGAGGCGGCCTTCGGCGAGCCAGCCCGCGACCCGGTGCTCGAACTCCGGCCGCAGGTCGTCGTGGTCCCGGACGATGAACCCGATCAGCGTCAGCCGCTTGAGGACCGCCTGGATCAACTGGTTGATGTCCACGGTCCGCCGCTCGCCGCCGAACTGCGACATCATGCCGCACAGGGCGACCCGGCCACCGGTCCGCAGCGCGTGCAGGGCCGCGCCGAGCTGCTCGCCGCCGACGTTGTCGAAGTACACGTCGATGCCGTCGGGCGCCATCCGGGCCAGCGCGTCGCGCACCGGCTCGGCACGGTAGTCCGCGGCGTCGTCGTAGCCGAACTCCTCGACCAGCAGCGCGCACTTGCCGGGTCCGCCGGCGGTCCCGATGACGCGGTCCGCGCCCAGCAGCCGGGCGAACTGGCCGGCGGCGGTGCCGACGGCGCCGGCGGCCGCCGAGACGAAGACGGTGTCGCCGGGGCGCAGCTCCGCGATCCGGGTCAGGCCCACGTACGCGGTGAAACCGGTCTGGCCGAGCAGCCCCAGCCAGGTGGGCAGCGGGGCGAGCCGCGGGTCGATACGCGCCGCCCCGTCGGTGTCCGCCCCGTTCACCACGACCCGCTCCCGCCAGCCCAGCTGGTGGCGTACGAAGGCACCCGGCGGAACGCTCGGACAGCGGCTCTCCTCCACGACGCCGAGGGCTCTCCCGTCCAGCGGTGCGCCGGGGGCGAAGTTGTGCGTGTAGTGCTTCTCGGTGGTCTCCAGGCGTCCGCGCATGGACGGGTCGACGCTCATGTAGAGATTGCGGACGAGGACCTGTCCTTCGCCGAGGGACGGCAGCGGGCGTTCCTCGACGGCGAAGTCACCGGGGACGGGCTCCTTCGCGGGCCGGCGTCTGAGGCAGACCACCCGGGTGGTGCGCGGGGACACGGCGTCATCCCTCCTGCGGGGGCGCCGTGCGCCGCTGGGCGAGCCGGCCGACCCACCCGGCCATCTGCAGGTCGGCGTGGCGCAGTTCGCCCGACTGCCACCGGGCCTGGAAGTCGAAGACACCCCGCGCCCCGGTCTTCGGGTCGGTCACCTCGACCAGTCCGTCCTCGGTGAGCCGGTACACGTGACCGGTCAGCGGGTGGATCACTTGCTTGGACATGGGGGCATCACTCCTGCACTCGGCGGCGCACGCCGCGCTTGGTCACGGTCACCGGGCCCTCGACCCGGAGCCGGCAGGCGAGCCGGGTCAGGCCGTCCACCGGTCTGCGCAGGGCCTCGATGCCCTCGCGCTCCAGCGGGCCCACGGGGGAACAGTTCTCGGCGCCCTCCTCCACCTGGACGAAGCAGGTGCGGCAGGTGCCCTTGCCGCCGCAGACGGTGGGCCAGCGGTAGCCGAGGCGCCGGGCGGCGGTGAACAGGTCCTCGCCGTCGCGTACGTCGAGTTCGGCGCCCAGGGGTCTGACGGTCACCCGGTGGGTCACCTGTCCATCCACCGGTCGAGCGTCCGGTTGAAGTGGCGGATGCGGCTCTCCTGGTAGTTGGCGAGCGTGATGCCGGGCTTTCGCATCGCCTTCAGGCCCTGCTGGACGTAGGGCAGGTTCTCGCAGTCCTGGTCGAAGACGGGCCCCAGCACGCCGAGTTCGGGGATGTCGGCGAAGAGCATGTCCTCGGGCACCCAGCGGATCTTCGCCGGGGGCGGCATCTCGCCGGGCCGCTTCGGGGAGGACATGAAGATGATCTCGGCGGTGCAGGAGTCGGGGTCGAGGCCGTTGGGCCGGAACCGGTAGATGATGTTGGACTTGGCGCCGCCCCAGGGGTTGAAGTTGGGGAACAGCAAGTAGTTGATGGCGTCCAGCAGTTCGGTGTCCGGGGTCTGCGAGAAGTCCTGCGCCGAGGTCTCCGCCAGTTGCGCGCGCATCCGCTCCGCGAGGACCTGGCGGGCGGTGCCGCCGGGCGGGATCGCCGGCAGTTCGTCGCCCTCCTGTCTGACCAGGTCACGTCCCTGGGCGGCGGCGTAGAAGGCGCGCGAGTCGTAGAACGTCTCCAGGACGTCCTCCTCCGTGACGGAGTCCGCGACGTGCGGGCTGGGCGCGCCCTGGATGTTGATCATCCGGTTCCAGTTCGGCTGGTCCGCCATCACGTCGTACTGCGAGTTGGCGTCGGCGAGCCACGGCAGCATCTGCGGGTGGGTCGCGATCACGTGGAAGGACTCGATGAACGCGTCCTGGGCGACCTTCCAGTTGCAGGGCAGCACCTTGGCGATGTGCAGCGACTTGTAGCGGTTCTCCAGCGGCCAGATGTAGTAGTCGTCGAAGGTGCCGCGGTAGCTGTCGAAGGACTCCGCGTAAGGGTCCATGTTGATGAAGACGAAGCCGCGCCAGGTGGCCACCTGGGCCTCGGGGAGGGCGAACTTCTCCGGGGTGACGTGCGGGAAGTCCCAGGCGCAGGGCGGGGTCTGCATCGTGCCGTCGAGGTTCCAGGCGAAGCCGTGGAACGAGCAGCGGAACTCGCTCACGTTGCCGCCGCCGGTGCGCAGTTTGCGTCCGCGGTGCAGGCACACGTTGACGAAGGCGCGGATCTCGTCGGGGGCCGTACGCACGACGATGAGGGAGTCGTCGCCGATCTCGTAGATCTCGTGGTCGCCGACCTCGGGAATCTCGCCCTCCAGACAGGCGAACTGCCACACGCGCCGCCAGACCTGGCGCATCTCGCGTTCGGCCCACTCACGGGAGGTGAAGCGGGCGGTGTCGATGTCCTCGCTGCCGAGGGGGTCGTTCCGCTCGAGCCTCAGGGCGGGCGGGACCGGGCGGCTGTCCTGGTCGAGGTAGTCCTGGACGCTGGGCCCGGGGCACCGCGCGGTACCCAGCTCCGACGTTTCGTCCATCATCTCTCCTCCGGCAGAAACTTTAGAACGAGTGTAGTTACGGGTTCCAGTGCGGAGCAACACTCTCGACCGCGAATAACGACCGCATCCCACGAGGTCAGCACCGAATGCGCCAGGGAGCGCAGAAATTTCTCGACGCCTCCCCTCCCCAAGGCCGCTCCCGCGTGTCACACTCCGACCCACTTGAGACTGTAGTTCCTCATAAGTTTCTATGATCCGGGACGGGCTTGGGCCATCCCGGTGCCAGCGCCGCGGGGGTCTCACCCAGGCGGCCCGCGCCGTACCCCACGCCGGCGATCGACGCACCCCTCATACCTGTCGCAGGCCGTTCCGCCCCGCACCGCGGGTCACGGCAGCCCAGGCGCCACACCACGGGAGTTCTCAACGATGAGTCCCAGACCCGGTCGCGCGGTCCGCCGCGCCCTCACCACGATCGCCCCCGCCACCGCCCTGCTCACCCTGACGGCGTGCGGGAGCGGCACCGCCCCGGCCGTCGGCTCCTCGCAGGCGGCGGCACCCGGCTCCCCCGGACTGACGGCGGCCCGCACGGCTCTGAAGACATACGCGCAGCGCCCGACCGCGATCTCCGTCACCCGGCCCGTCGGCAAGCCCGTCCCCAAGGGCAAGAAGATCGATTTCATCCTCTGCGGCGTCCAGTCCTGCAAGGACCTCGCCGACTTCTTCACCGAAGCCGCCGGGCAACTCGGCTGGAAGGTCAAGCAGGTCGCCACCCAGGGCACGCCGGAGTCCGTACAGGCGGCCTACGAGCAGGCCGTCCGCGACAGGCCCGACGCCGTGGTCGCCTCCGGCTTCCCGCGCGCGGTCTACAGCAAGCAGCTGGCACAGCTGAAGGCGGCCGGCATCCCCGTCATCCAGTCCAATGCCGACGACGTGGTGGGAGACGGCATCTCCCTGCTCAAGAACGGACCCAAGGACGTCGGCGTCCAGGGCCGGATGCTCGCCGCGTGGGTGGTGTCCAACAGCGGCGCCAAGGCTGACACCGTCTACTTCGACCTGCCGGCCTACACGATCCTCAAGCCCGTCAAGGACTCCTTCGCCGCCAACTACAAGCAGTGGTGCGCCGGTTGCGCACTGGACAACGTAGACGTACCGATCACCGCCGTGGGCAAGGACATGCCGGACCGCGTGGTGTCGTACCTGCGCAGCCACCCGAAGGTGACCCACGTCGTTTTCTCCCTGGGGCTGCTCAACGTGGGCGTGCCCGCCGCCCTGAAGACCGCCGGCATCACCGGCAAGCACATCGTCGTCAACGTCGGTGACGCGCAGAACTACCAGTACATCCAGAGCGATCTCACCGACGGCGCCATGGCCCTCAACTCCCACGAGACCGCCTGGCTCCAGGTCGACGCGCTGGCCCGGAACTTCACCGGCCAGTCCATGGCCGTGGACCAGAAGGCGGCGCTGCCCAACATGCTCGTCACCAAGGCCAACCTGCCCTCCGCCGACGGCGACTTCCCGATCGTCGACGGCTACCAGCAGCAGTTCAAGGCCCTGTGGGGCCTGAGTTGACCTGGCCGACCGCCGCCGGCCCCAGTCGGCGGCGGCATCCTTCCCGCCCGCAGACGGAGAACCAGCCGTGACTGACACCTCGTCAAGAACCCGACAGGACACGGACGATCGAGCCCGGCGCACCGACCGGCCGATACTGCGCGTGGCCGCTCTGTCGAAGCGGTTCGGCGGCACCCAGGCACTGAGCGACGTGGACCTCCAGGTCGCACCCGGCGAGATCCACGCCCTCATCGGACCCAACGGCTCCGGCAAGTCCACCCTCATCAAGATCCTCGCCGGCTACCACCACGCGGATCCGGGAGCGGTGGCCGAACTCGACGGCGAACCCTTCGGCCTCGGCCACGCCACCACCTCCCGCCACGACCGGCTCCGCTTCGTCCACCAGGAACTGGGCCTGGTGGGCGAGTTGAGCGCCATCGACAACCTCGCCCTCAGTCACGGCTTCGCCCGCACCGCCCTGGGCAACATCGACTGGCCACAGATGTCGAGGCGGACGACCGCCCTCGTCGAACGGTTCGGTGTCGGCATCGACGTACACCGTCCCCTGGCGAAGGCGACCCCCGTCCAGCGCACGGTGGTGACCATCGCCGCCGCGCTCCAGGGCTGGGAGGGCGGCCGCGGTGTCCTGGTGCTCGACGAGCCCACCGCCGTGCTTCCGCCCGGCGAGGTGGCCCGTCTCTTCGACATCGTGCGGGAGATCCGCGACGGCGGCGCCGGCGTCCTGTACGTCTCTCACCGCATGGACGAGATCTTCGCGCTCGCCGACCGCGTCACCGTCATCCGCGGCGGACGCCGCATCACCACCCGCCCGGTCGCCGAACTCACCCCACGCTCGCTGGCGGAACTGATGGCGGGAGAGGAGACGCACACCGCGACCGACACGCACCACCGTCCGGCGCCCTCCACCGATTCCGCCCCTTCCGTACTGCAGGTACGCGGCCTACGCGCCGGGCCACTGCGAGGAGTCGACCTCGAACTGGCACGCGGCGAGCGCCTGGGCATCACCGGTCTGGTCGGCTCCGGGCACGAGATCGTGCCGTACGTGGTGTGCGGGGCCCACACCGGACCGGTGAGCGGCCGGCTGCGGCTGCCGGAACGCTCCGAGCAGTGGACCGAGGCGCGCGACGCCGACACCCTGGGCCTTCCCATGGTCCCGGCGGACCGGGCGGCCGAGGGAGTCATCGGCGACTTCTCGGTCGGCGAGAACCTCACCCTCCCACTCCTGCGGCGACTGCGCGCCAAGGTCGGGCGGCTGCACAGGCGCCGCGAGTCCGCCCTGGTCGACGACTGGATCCGACGGGTCGGGGTGCACACGGCCGGCCCCGGCGCCCGGATCACCACCCTGAGCGGCGGCAACCAGCAGAAGGTCGTCATGGCCCGCTGTCTGGCCCAGCACCCGCCCGTCCTGGCGCTGTGCGAACCGACGGCCGGCGTGGACATCGCCACCCGCCTGCAGCTGTACGACCTGATAGAGCGACAGGCCGCGGAGGGCATGGGCGTCATCGTCTGCTCCTCCGACACCCAGGACCTGCTCGCGCTGTGCACCCGCGTCCTGGTGGTACGGGACGGCCGGATCGCACGGGAGATCCGCGGCCGGGACATCACCGAACGCGCGCTCGTGCACGCCATGGAAGGAACCGAGTGACATGACATCGACCCCGACCCGGGCGGTGCAACAACCGCCGTCCGCAGCGCAGCGGCCCGCGCCACTCCTGCGGGGGGCGCCGGTCCGACGGGTGGTGGCGGCCCTGTCGTTCCGGAACATCGGCGCGGTGTACGTATGGCTGGTCATCGTCGTGATCTTCTCGATCTGGGCGCCGGACACGTTCCCGACCGCCGTCACGGTCAAGCAGGTACTCAACGGCAACGCCGTGGCCGGCCTGGTGGCACTGAGCGTCGTACCGCCCCTGGCCGCACGCGTCTTCGACCTCTCGGTCGCCTACACCATGTCGCTCACCAGCGTGCTGACCGCCCGCTTCCTGGTCTCCGCCGGACTCGGTCCCGGCGTGGCGGTCGCCCTGGCGATGACCGCCGCGCTGCTGGTGGGAGTCGTCAACGGCATCGTGGTCGTGGTGCTGCGCGTCGACTCGTTCATCGCCACCCTGGCCACCGGCGCGCTGATCCAGTCACTGATCACCATGGTCACCGACGACAGCTCCATCACAGGTGTGCAGTTGCTCGCCAAGCCGTTCGCGAGCATCGCCCAGCTGGATGCGGGCGGCATCAC
This sequence comes from Streptomyces sp. NPDC051172, assembly GCF_040682555.1. NCBI lineage: Bacteria > Bacillati > Actinomycetota > Actinomycetes > Kitasatosporales > Streptomycetaceae > Streptomyces > Streptomyces sp. NPDC051172. Next base: position 15,203 of record NZ_JBFBBE010000085.1, on the reverse strand, counting down.
CCTGCCGGTGCTGTATCTGCTGCTCGCCGCGCTGACCATCTGGTTCCTGCTGGAACACACCGCCACGGGACGCCGGTTGTACGCGACCGGCTTCAACGCCGACGCGGCCCGGCTGCAGGGCGTGCGCACCGACCGGCTGCGATTTCTGACGCTGGTGGCCTCTGCGCTGCTCTCCGGTTTCGCCGGTGTCGTCTTCGCGTCCTCGGTCGGTTCCGGATCGCCGACCGCGGGCACCCCGTATCTGCTGTCGGCCTACGCCGCCGCCTTCGTCGGGGCGACCCAGTTGCGTGCGGGCCGCTTCAACGCCTGGGGCACCGTGCTGGCGGTGCTCCTGCTCGGAACCGGAATCACGGGGCTGGGGCTCGCCACCAGCGCGCAGTGGGCCGCGAGTCTGTTCACCGGGTCCGTCCTCATCGTGGCACTGGTCCTGACGGGTGGGCGGCTCACCCTGCCCGCCGTTCTGCGCCGCCGGAGGGGGAGCCACTCGCGTGTCGGCTCCGAGGCGGCCTCGGAGGGCGACGCCCTGCCCACCATCGACAAGGAGAGCGCCAAGTGAAGGCTGTGCAGTACCGGAAGGTCGGCCAGGCTCCCGAGGTGGTAGAGGTTCCCGCGCCCCGGCCGGGGCCGGGGCAGGTGCTGTTGAAGGTGACCGCGGCGGGGCTGTGCCACTCCGACCTCGCCGTCATGGGGTGGCCCGAGGAGCAGTTCCCCTACCCGCTGCCGATGACGCTCGGCCATGAGGGTGTCGGCACCGTCGCGGAGGTGGGCAGCGCAGTCACGGCGGTGACAGAGGGCGACGAGGTGGCGGTGTACGGTCCCTGGGGCTGCGGTCAGTGTCCCAAGTGCGCGGTGGGCAAGGAGAACTGCTGCCCGCACGCCGCCGGGCTCGGCATCCTGCCGCCGGGGCTCGGCTCCCCCGGTGCGCTCGCCGAGTACATGCTCGTGGACTCGCCCCGCCATCTGGCGCCCTTGAACGGACTGGACCCGGTGCAGGCCGCCCCGCTCACCGACGCGGGGCTGACGCCCTATCACGCCATCGGCAGGTCACTGCCCAAGCTGGTTCCGGGCAGCACGGCGGTGGTCATCGGAGTCGGGGGCCTGGGGCATCTGGCCGTGCAGTTGCTCCGCGCTCTGACGCCGGCCACGGTGGTCGCCCTCGACGTGAGCAAGGAGAAGCTGGAGCTGGCCCACGCCGTGGGCGCGCACGAGACGCTGCTGTCCGACGGCGCGGCCGCCGCACGGGTGCGGGAGCTCACCGCCGGGATGGGAGCGGAAGTGGTCCTGGACTTCGTGGGGGCCGAGGCGACGCTCGCCGTGGCCGCGGCCTCGGTGGCCGTGGAGGGCGATGTGACGATCGTCGGCCTCGGCGGAGGGACTCTGGCAGTCGGCTTCGGCGGCGGGCTCCCGTTCGAGGTCTCCGCGTCGTTCCCCTACTGGGGCAGCCGCCGGGAGCTCATCGAGGTGGTCGAGCTGGCCCGGCTGGGGCTGGTCTCCTCGCACGTCGAGACCTTCACCCTCGACGAGGCGCCTGCGGCCTACGAGCGTCTGCACGCCGGTGAGATCAAGGGCCGTGCGGTGGTGCTGCCGCACGCGTGAGCCGCCCCCGCGCAGGGCCGGCGTCCGAGTCCGACTCAGGCGCCGGCCCGCTGCTGTGCGGGGCTGCGGCCGGTCACCGTGCGCTCCACGCAACGCCGGAGCACGGTCAGGAACTCCGGTGTCTGCCAGGGGCCGCGGTCCACGCGCCCGGTGTCGTCAACACCCAGGTCCTGCATGTCGTAGCGGCCCCTGCAGTGGCCGAGGGTGAAGTAGCAGACCTCGCCGGGACCGTGCCGCTTGAGGTACAACACCGGTCGGGGCGCGCTGTCGAGGGCCGCCGTGCCGCCCTCGGCGAAGCCACGGCAGGGCCCTGTGTACTCGGCGTGCAGCAGCACCTCCAGCTCCCCGTGCAGCTCACACACGTACAGTTCGTCGGTGACCGTGAACGGGCCGATCCCGGCGACCAGCGGATGGCCGGGATCGGTCACACGCACCTCGTACGGCGCGATCGGCGGGTGGGCCAGGAACTGGCTGCCGAGCAACTGGGCGAGTTCGCCGAGGAGGCGTGGGGTGGTGAACTCCCGTGTCCCGTCGTGGGTAGCTGGCTCGATCACCGCGTTGGTGCCGTGCAGGGCGAGCCAGCGACCGCCCCGCTCGACCAGCCGGGCGAGCGCTGCCCGCTGAGCTGGGCGGGGCCGGACGTCGCACGTGTAGGTGACCAGCAGGTCGGCCCGGTCGAGGGCGTCGAGGCAGTCGTAGTCCTGGTGGACGGTCGTGCGCACCCTCGGGTGCTCGCCGAGCAGTTCCAGCAGCCGCAGCCGCGCGTGGTCGAAGTCGTGCCAGCGGCCGCCGCAGACGAGTACGGCGTCCAGGCGGCCTGCCGGGCCCGCCACGGCTCAGTACTGGACGCGGGTGAGCAGCCCGCCGTCCACCACGAGGTTGACTCCCACGCAGAAGGAGCCGGTCCGTCCGAGCAGGAACGCCACCGCCGCGGCCACGTCCTCGGCGGTGCCGTAGCGGCCGATCGGAAGTTTGGCGAGTACTTCCTCGTAGACCTCCGGGCGGCTGGTGCGGATGGTCTCCCAGGCGCCGCCGGGGAAGTCGATGGGGCCGGGTGAGACGGTGTTGACGCGGATGCCCTTGGGTGCGAGGGCGTGCGCGAGGGCGGAGGCGTGCTGGACGACGGCCGCCTTGAGCGCGGAGTAGGAGTTCGCCCCGGCCGGGCGTGCGGTGTCGGAGGCGTTGGTGGTGCCGATGGCCACGACAGCGGCCCGGTCGGAGGCCTCCAGATGGGGCATGGCGGCTTCGACGAGTCCCGCGAAGGGGATCAGGTCGCCGCGCAGGCTGTCCTCCCAGGACTGGGGGCCTTTCACGTTGCCCGCCGACACGTTGGACACCAGCAGGTCCAGGCCGCCGAGTGCGCCGGCTGCCCGCTCCACGAAGCCGGCGAGGGCCTGCGGGTCGGTGACGTCGACCGCTTCCTCGAACACCGTGGCGCCCTCGGCGCGCAGTTCGGCGGCGGTCTTCGCCAGCCCTTCCGCACCTCGGGCGCACAGTGCCAGTGCGCAGCCCTCCGCCGCCAGTGTCGCGGCGATCGCCCGGCCTATGCCCCGGCTCGCACCGGTCACCAGCGCCTTGGCGCCCGTAAGTCCCAGATCCATCGATGTCACTCCTTCGTGATTGCCGAAATGAAGCCTGGTGCCTCAGTTGCCGGGGAGTTGCGAGAACGGCACCCGGTCCACCCGCGGCTCGGGCGGCAGCTTGAGCACCCGTTCGCCGATCAGGTTGCGCTGGATCTGATCGGTGCCTCCGGCCAGCCGGTAGCCGGGGGCTCCGAGGAGATGCTCGGTCCAGGCGAAGGTGCCCGGCTCCCCGGTGTCGGCGCTGATGCGCGCCCCCATCAGCTCGGCGGCGACCTGCCCTGTGCGGGTGAGCAGTTCGGAGGCCATGAGTTTGGTCAACGACGCCTCCGGGCCCGGCCGGCCGCCGGCCGCGCTGGTCCTGGCGACGCGTTCGACGGTCGCCGCGCGCAGGGCGGCGCGGACGTACAGGTCGGCGAGACGCTGGCGGACCAGCGGGTCGTCGGTGCGGCCGAGGGAGCGGGCGAGGACGAGGACATCGGTGAAGGTGCCGCCCTTGCGGCGGTTGCCACTGCCGGAGGCGGTGCGTTCGAAGGCGAGGGTGGTGGTGGCGACCTCCCAGCCCTGGCCGGGACGCCCGATCCGGAGCCGGTCCGGGACGCGTACGCCGCTGAGGAAGACCTCATTGAAGGAGGCGCCGCCGCTCATCTGACGGATGGGGCGCACCTCAACTCCGTCGGCGTCCATCGGGACCAGGAAGGCGGTGATGCCGGCCTGTTTGACGACGTCCGGGTCGGTGCGGGCGAGCAGCAGGCCGTAGTCGGCGAACTGGGCGCCCGAGGTCCACACCTTCTGACCGTCGATCACCCACTCGTCGCCCTCCCGCCGGGCGCGGGTGCGCAGGGCCGCGAGGTCCGATCCGGCGCCGGGCTCACTGAAGAGCTGGCAGGCCAGCAGGTCGGTGCGCAGGAAGGCGCGGGCGTGGTCGCGGCGCTGCTCGGCGGTCCCGAACAGGGAGACGGCCATCGCGACCAGGCGCACGGTGACGCTGATCAGCTCGGTCGACGGCGGTACCTCGAAGGCGGACTCCTCCTCGGCGAAGGCGGCCACATGGGCGGCGGTCAGGCCCGCGCCGCCCTTGTCCGCGGGGAGGGTGAGGGCCTGGTAGCCGGCGTCGAACCGGGCTCGCTGGTAGGCGCGGCAGCGCTCAAGCAGCAGGCGTTCCTCGCTCTCCGGAAGGTTGTGGAACACGGCGAGATCGGCGGCCCGGGTGCCGAAGTCCGGCGTCCGCGCCGGTTCCAGCACGGTGGCCAGCCACTGCCGGACCTGCCTGCGCCATGCGTCCGGATCCAGCTCGGACATGGCTCCTCCTCGGGCACTTACCAGACGGTGGATTGAGTATCCGGGTGTGGGACAGTGCGCCTTCACCCCCTGAATCAGGCGGTAATGACTCCGCCCCGGATCAGAGTGTTCCGCACTTTCTTGATAAACGCTACAGTCTCAGCATCTCCTCTCCCCTGAAATCGGGAGAGGCCCGAGGAGCCGCCGGAGGAGCCATGTCGCTGCTGCCACTCGACCGTCGCGCCCAGGAGTCACCCGACGAGCCCGCCCTGGCGGACGACCTGGACGTGCTGTCCTGGTCCCGCCTCGCCGACCGGGTGGCGCGGGCGGCGGCCCGGCTCCTCGAGCTCGCGCCCGGCCCCGACGACCGGATCGCCGTCCTCGGTGACAACGCGATCCCGACGCTGGTGGCCCACCTGGCCGGCCTGCGCGCCGGAGTGGGAACCGTGGCCACGTCCCGCAACCTCACCTCGGGCGAGCTCGTCGAGCAGATCATCGACGCGGGCGTGACCGGGATCGTCGCCGGACCCGTCGGCGCGGGTGCCGCACTCGACGCGGCCCGGGAACTCGGCCTGCCGGTGGTGCTCCACGGAACCCCGGCGCTCGGCCACGCCTTCGACTGGGACCGGTGGCTGGCCGCCGCACCCACCGGGCACACCCTCCCCGAGGGCCGACCCGCCCGGCCTCCGCTCGTCTACACCTCCGGAACCACCGGACGGGCACGCGGCACCGAGGTGCGCTGGGTCAGCGCCCCGGTCACCGACAGCTCCGCCTACCTCGCCGCGATGTCCGCCCGGCCCGGATTCCCGCCGGGACCACACCTGGTGTGCGGTCCCCTGCAGCACAACGCCCCGCTGACCTCGCTACGGCACCTCGCGGCCGGTCAGCCGGTGGTCGTCCTCGGCAGATACGACGCGGAGACGTTCCTGAGCCGCGTGGACAAGTGGCGCATCTCCTCGACGGTCATGGTGCCCACCCACTTCCAACGCCTGCTCGCCCTCCCGGACGAGGCCCGCGCCCGGTACGACGTCTCCAGCCTGCGGCAGGTCTCCCACACCGGCTCCGCGTGTCCGCCGGACGTCAAGCGAGCCATGATCGACTGGTTCGGTCCCGTGCTGACCGAGTCCTACGGCGCCAGCGAAGCGGGCACCGTGGCACGTATCAGCAGCGAGGAGTGGCTGGCCCACCCGGGCTCGGTCGGGCGGGTGCGTCCCCCCTTCGAGGTCCTGGTCACCGATGACGACGGCCGGCAACTGCCGCCCGGCGAACCAGGACTGCTGGCCTTCCGGGCCCCGGAGGACCAGGGCGTCCGCTACCACGCGGACCCGGACAAGACCAAGGCCGCCCACATCGCCCCCGGTGTGTTCACCCTCGGCGACATCGGCCATGTCGACGCGGACGGCTACATCTTCATCACCGACCGGGCCGCGGACACGGTGGTCTCCGGCGGGGTCAACCTCTACCCGGCCGAGAGCGAGGCCGTACTGCGACAGCATCCGGCGGTCGCCGAGGTCGCCGTCATCGGCGTGCCCGACCCCGACTTCGGCGAGTCCCTGCGGGCACTGGTCGTGGCCCCGGACGACCCGCCCGCCGACGAACTGGACCGCTTCTGCCGCGAGCGCCTCGCCGCCTACAAGTGCCCCAAGTCGTACGAGTTCGTGCCCGAACTCCTGCGCAACGCGATGGGCAAACTCGACAAACGCGCGATGCGCCGCCCCTACTGGGCCTCCGAACGGACCATCGCCGGCTGAGCCGCTCACCCCTGTTCCCGCTGCCACCCGCCCTTGTGCCCCTCACCCCCGCGAAGGTTCACCATGACCGAACTCCTCCTCATCCGGCACGGCCTCCCGCTGGCCGGCGTGTTCGACCCGGGGCTGGCCCCGCAGGGCACCACCCAGGCCGAACATCTCGCCGCCTGGCTCGGACACGAGGACCTCGACGCCCTGTACGTCAGCCCCTACCGGCGGGCCCGCGAGACCGCCGCGCCCCTGGAACGGCTCACCGGCATGACCGCCACCGTCCTCGACGACCTGCGCGAGTGGGACACGGACGTGTCCCAGCCCTACACACCGCCCGAGCAGATCGGCGCCGACGATCCCCGGGCGGCGGCACTCGCCGAGGGACGCTTCGAGGACTTCGTGCCCGACCTGGACCGGGACGCCTTTCGGGCCCGCGCCGTCCGCGCCATGAACACCATCCTCGACGCCCATCCCGGCGGACGGGTCGCGGCCGTCTGCCACGGCGGCATCACCAACACCTACCTGGCGACGGTGCTGGGCCTGCCCACCATGTTCTGGTTCCACCCCGACTACACGTCCGTCAGCCGGGTGCGACGCATGCCCGGCGGACGCACCGTCCTGCACTCGGTCAACGAGACGGCCCATCTGATCGCCGACCGTGCCGTGGACGCCGGCACGGCCGCCTGATCCCGTCCCCCACCCCAGGAGGTCCCGGCCATGCCCGGATCCGTCATCGTCGCCGGTACCAGGACGCCCATCGGCAAACTGCTGGGCGCCCTCGGCTCCCTGCCCGCCGTCGACCTCGGCGCCCACGCCATCCGCGCGGCCCTCGCCGCCGTGGACCTGGAGCCGGCGGCCGTGGAAGCCGTCGTCATGGGCCATGTCGTCCAGGCCGGCGCCGGCCCCAACCCGGCACGGCAGGCCGCGGTCCGGGCCGGCATCCCCTTCTCCGTGCCCGCGAGCACCGTCAACAAGCTCTGCCCGTCCGGACTGCACGCCATCGCCCTGGCCGACCTCATGATCGCCTCCGGCCGTCACGACGTGGTCGTGGCCGGCGGCATGGAGTCCATGTCGAACGCCCCGCACCTGCTGCGCGGAGCCCGCACCGGCTGGAAGTACGGCTCGGCGACGACGGCGGACGCCCTCGACCGCGATGCCCTCGTCTGCGCCTTCGACGGCGTCTCCATGGGCGCGGCGACCGAACGCTACCAACGGCCGTTCGACCTGACCCGCGGGGAACAGGACGAGTACAGCGCGCTCTCCCATCAACGGACCGCCCAGGCCCAGGAGTCGGGTGCGCTGTCCGAGGAGATCACTCCCGTCACCGTGGCCGGGCGCCGGGGCGAGACGGTGGTCGCCACCGACGAGGGCGTACGCCCCGGGACCACCGGCGACAGCCTGGGACGCCTGAAGCCGGCCTTCGCCGACGCGGGCACCATCACCCCCGGCAACGCCTCACAGCTCTCCGACGGCGCCGCGGCCGTCGTCATGATGAGCGCCGAGCGCGCCCGGCGGGAAGGGCTGACGCCGCTCGCCGAGATCGGTGCCTACGGCACGGTCGCGGGCCCCGACCCCTCGCTGCTCGTCCAGCCGGCCGGCGCGATCCGCGACGCGCTGTCCCGGGACGGCCGGCTCAAGACCGCCGACCTGGACCTGTTCGAGATCAACGAGGCGTTCGCCTCGGTGGCCCTGGCCTCCGTACGGGAGCTGGACATCCCCCTGGACAAGGTGAACGTCAACGGCGGAGCGATCGCGCTCGGACACCCGGTCGGCATGACCGGAGCCCGGCTGGTCCTGACCCTCGCGACCGAACTGCGCCGGCGCGGAGGCGGCAGCGGAGCGGCCGCTCTGTGCGGGGGCGGCGGCCAGGGCGACGCACTCCTGTTGCACGTGCCGACACCGGCCTGAACCCGGAGCTGAACACCATGAACGACCAACAGCCCACGGTCGACGCCACTCTCACCGTCGAGACCCGCACCCGGGCCGCGGACGGCGTCCTCTCCCTCACCCTGCGCCGCCCGGACGGCGGTTCACTGCCCGCCTGGACGCCGGGCGCCCACATCGACGTACTCCTCGACGGCGACGACGGCAGCGACCTGATCCGTCAGTACTCCCTGTGCGGGCACCCCGCCGAACGCGAGGCCTGGCAGATCGCCGTACTGCGCGAGCCCGAAGGCCGAGGTGGCTCCGCATACGTCCACGACCACCTGCACGAAGGCGCCAAGGTACGGGTCCGCGGACCCCGGAACAACTTCCCGCTGCGGCCGGCCGCACGCCATCTCTTCATCGCCGGCGGTGTCGGTATCACGCCCATCCTGCCCATGGTCGAGGCGGCCGAGGCCGCGGGAGCCGACTGGCGTCTCCTGTACGGCGGCCGCACCCGGACCTCCATGGCCCTCCTGGACCGTCTCACCCCGTACGGGGACCGGGTACTCGTCCGTCCGCAGGACGAGTACGGCCTGCTGGACCTCGCCGCGTTCCTCGGCGTGCCCGAGGAAGGCACCCTGGTCCACGCCTGCGGTCCCGAACCCCTGCTGCGCGCGGTGCAGGAGCAGTGCGCGACCTGGCCGCCCGGCACCCTGGGCGTCGAACGCTTCGCCCCGGTGCGGACGGCCGGGACCGGCCCGGCCGATGCCTTCGAGGTGGAGCTCGCCCGTTCCGGGCTCGTCCTCACGGTGGCGCCGGACCGTTCGGTGCTCGAAACCGTCGAGGAGGCCGGCGTAGCGGTCGACTTCTCCTGCCGGGAGGGCACCTGCGGCACCTGCGAGACCGACGTGCTCGACGGCACCCCCGACCACCGCGACTCGCTGCTGTCCGAGGACGAGCGAGCCGCCGGCGACACCATGCTCATCTGCGTCTCCCGCTCGTGCGGACCCCGCCTCGTCCTCGACCTGTGACGGCGATCGGCTCCGATCGGACAACGACTCATCAGAGAGGACCCCGGATGGACCCCGTTACCCGCCTCGGCGTCGTCGGCTGCGGCCTCATGGGCTCCGGCATCGCCGAAGTCGCCGCCCGCAGCGGCATCGACGTCCGTGTCGCCGAGGCCACGCCCGACGCGGTCGAGGCAGGCCGCCGCCGACTCACCGCGTCCCTCGACCGAGCCCTGAGGAGTCACAAACTCAGCGAGGAACAGCGGGACCGAGCCCTCGCCAAGGTGTCCTTCACCCATGGCCTCGCCGACTTGGCCGACCGTCAGTTCGTCATCGAGGCGGTCGCCGAGAACCGCGACATCAAGACCGACGTCCTGCGCGCCCTGGACAAGGCGGTCGAGGACCCGGCGGCGGTCCTGGCCACCAACACCTCCTCGATCCCCGTCGTCGATCTCGCCGTCGTCACCGAACGGCCGACGCGGGTCATCGGCATGCACTTCTTCAACCCCGTGCCCGTGCAGCAGCTGGTCGAGCTCATTCCCGCCCTCACCACCGACGCCGACACCGTGCTCCGCACCCGCGGCCTCGCGCAGCAGTTGGGCAAGCAGGCCATCCAGGCGCCCGACCGTTCCGGCTTCGTCGTCAACGCCCTCCTCGTGCCCTATCTGCTCGGCGCGGTGCGGATGGTGGAATCCGGCTCGGCACGGCCGGAGGACATCGACCGGGGCATGGAACTCGGCTGCGCCCATCCCATGGGGCCGTTGCGCCTGCTGGACCTCATCGGCCTCGACACCGCCCAGGCCGTGGCCGAGTCGATGTACGAGGAGTTCAAGGAGCCGTTGTACGCGCCACCCGCCCTGCTGCGCCGCATGGTCGCCGCAGGCCACCTCGGCCGCAAGAGCGGCCGCGGCTTCCACACCTACGACACCTGAACAATGGTCGACCGCCGTAAGATCCTGCCTCCCCTCTCGAAGGCATTCAGTCATCCCCCGCCTGCAGTCGCGCCCCGCCGCGAGCGGGACGCCGATCTACTCACAGCCGCGGCCCAGGCCGGCCCGCCGAGCCCGTGGAAGCCGGCGGCCGGACCCACAGCCCATCGAACTGTCGGGACGACAGGATTTGAACCTGCGACCCCTTGCCCCCACGGAGTGAGAACCACGGGAACTACCTGCGCATATCAGATAAAACTAGGGTACAGAACGTACATCCTGCGCATGCTGTGCAGGGTCGCGAGCACCGCATGGTCCCCAATTGGTCCCCCACCCGAGGCACCGAACGCATCGGCTCTGGGGGTGAAGGCAAACTAATCCTGCCTCACCTTGAACTCCTGCCATGGAGTATGGCCACGCCGCCTCGGGTAGGGGCACCTTCGTACGTGACAGTGGAGGAACGGGCCAGGCCCGGACGTCCATTCTCGTCCCGCTCCCGCGACGGCATGCCCCGGTGGCCCCACCGTCACCGTCCTTCCGAGACGCCGCCTCCCAGGGACGCCCCGCACCTCATGTACCGAACTCCTCATGGCGCCCACCACCTCTCTGGGGTGGCAGGGACGGCAATCGGACAGGATCGCCGTCCCTGTCCCCGGTGGTTCAGAGGATCCTGATCTGGTCCATGCGGACCCCGCCCGGGTTGTTCGGGAAGGTGTAGACGGTGTTCCTGTCGATCGGCGTGGCCGGCTGCCACCTTCCGTCCCCGTACCACTGGACGCGGTTGTTGCCGGTCGAGATCCGGTGCAGCCACATATTGGCACCCGTCATGTCCCACGTTCCGGCGTTGGCGAGACACCAGTCGTAGGATCCACCGGAGTCGGTTGTGTGGACCGTGATCTGCAGGAAGTCGCTACGGCCACACGACACCGTATTGATCGCGAACGCGTCCGTCGTTGTGACGGCGGTCAGCGAGGCCGTCAGTGCCAGGGTCGTCGTCGCGGCCAGAGCCACCCGCTTGGCGATCTGCTTCATGGAAATTCTCCGCCTCCTGGAAGTTGTCCTGCTCTTTGGGGCAACTGCCGGTGGTTCAGAGAATCCTGATCCAGGATGCGCTCACACCACCGGGGTGGTTCGGCCAGGTCATGACGGTCCACTGGTTGATCCCATCGGCGGGCTGCCAGGCCGCGTCCCCGAACCACTGGACGCGGTTGTTGCCGGTCGAGATCCGGGTGATCCACGAGTTGCCGGGCAGGGCGATGGTTCCGGCGTTTGCGAAGCACAGGTCGGAGTCGGAGTGGCCGGCCTGGTGGTACGTGACCTGTACGAAGTCACTCCGGCCGCAGTCGACCTGATTGATCGCGGACGCGTCCGTCGCGGTGAGGGCAGTCAGTGACACCGTCAGCGCCAGGGTCGTCGTCGCGGCCAGAGCCGCCCGCTCGGCGAGTTGTTTCATGGAGATTCTCTACCTTTCGGAAGTCGACAAAGAACGAGTCGGTCGACTGTCCATACGAACCGGCGGTGGACCAGGTTGCATCGCCTCGGCAGAGTTTTTCGAGCCTGCCCCTCAGGGCGACTTCGACGGCGGAACGGGCGTCGTGGCCAATGGGGCCCGGGGCCAGTACTTCGCGAACCGGAGTCGTGTGACAGGCGGGATCCCAACGACCCCGAGGCCGGAGTCACTTGGAGTGGCTCCGGCCTCTGTCATGCGGAGGGTGTGGCCCAGGGGTCCGCCGGTGCATGGCCCTCGATGTCGACCACCGACCCGGTCCGCAACCGGTCGTAGAGCCACTTTGCGTCGGCCGTCCGCAGGCCGATCCAGCCGGACGTCATGTCGTAGACACCCGGCACCGTCTCGTCGGTGGCAAAGCCGAAGAGGGCCGTCGTCTTCCCGTCGTCCGCGCGGAGCCGGATCACCCAGGGGACGTTGTACCGGAGGTCGCGTGGTCGGCCGACCACCGCTCCCGACACCATGGCGACGTCGACCCTGGAGACGACGGTCATCCGCCCGGTCGGGGTCGGGGTGCGTACGAAGCCGGACGAGACGGGCATGCTCCGGCCGCCGGCCTTGAGAAGCCGCGACGAGAGATCCACCTCGGCGTCGGGCGGCGGCTGCTGCATGAGCGTGCTCGTCGGGCGTGTGGCCGGCATGTCCCGTCGTCCGGTGCCCGATCCGCCGAGGCTCAGCACCAGTGCCAGGGCCACGGCCGCCACGGCGGCCGTCCCGCCGAGGGCCGCGATCGTATGACGCCGACGCCTGCGCCGCTGGGCGAGGCGGCGGACGTCGGCGCCGGAGGACGGCGGCAACTGCTCGGCGGACTCGGCGAGTACACGCAGGTCGTCGGTGAGGTCATCGGACACGGCCGTCCTCCCTCTCCCCGAACTCCGCGTATTCGGTGCCCAGTTCCTGCTGTAGCGCGACCCGGCCACGGGACAGCCGGGCCTTTACCGTCCCCACGGGCGCGCCGGTCTCGGAGGCTACCTGCTCGACGCTCAGGTCGCACAGATGGTGCAGTACGACCGCCATGCGCTGCGCCTCGGGCAGCCGCCGCAGCGCGGCGACGAGATCGGCGAGATGGGTGTGCTGCGACTCCGGGCCGGGAGTGCTCTCGGGTGGCGGCGTCCGGCGCACCAGTTCCAGCCACCGTCGCGCCCGCCGCCACCGGCTCACCGCGAGCCGCATCGCCACCGTCCTGACCCACGCCTCGGGCGCTCCGTCGGCAAGGAAGTCCCGCCGCCGGTCCCAGGCCCGTACGAACGCCTCCTGGACGACGTCCTGCGCCTCCCCGCGGTCCCCGGTGAAGGCGTAGAGCTGGCCGGTCAGCCGGGGGAACGCGGCGGCGTAGAACGCATCGAACTCATCCTCCGTCATTTTCCCTGGCGTCCCTTGCAACCCGGTGGTCCCTGCCGTGCGTACAGGTCCCGTACGTCGCACATCGAAACACACCGCAGGGGGATCATGATGACCAGCACCAGAGCCAAGACCTCCCATTCTCCCTCTCCCCGTGGCGACTTCACGGCCTACGCCAACGAAGCCTGGCCCCGCCTCCTGCGCACCGCCCGCCTCCTCACCGGCGACGCGGACGAGGCGGCCGACCTGGCACGGGCGGCGCTGGCTCAGACGTACGCGCGCAGACGGAGGGTGCCGAGGGACGACGCCGACTTCTATGTGCGGCGGACATTGGTACGGCTGCACGGCCGCCGCCGTTCGCCCCGAGGCCGACGCCGACTCACGGCGCTCGGGCGTGCGTTGGCGGACCTGCCCGTCCGGCAGCGGGTCGTGCTCGTGCTGCGCCACGGCGACGGACTCGCCGAGTCGGAGATCGCCGAGGTTCTGGGCTGCTCGCAGGGCGCGGTGACGTCGTACGCGCGGCGGGGACTGGTTGCCCTGAGTACCCGCTCTCTCCCGGAGGTTCGCCGATGAACCGCACCGAGGCACGCCAAGTCGATCTGCGACGCGTCGAATTGAGTGAGGCGTTCGCGGCCGAGGTGCGTGATCTGGTGCCGTCGCCGCTCCCGCTGGCGCGGATCGAGCGCGAGGGGCGTGCGTGGAGGAGGCGGCGGCGGGTCCGGTGGCTGGCGGCAGTCGCTCTGCTGCTCGGGGGGATCGCCTACGTCGTCGTACCGCGCGTGACCTCGAGGACCGCCTCCGGAGCACTGACGCCCTCCACCGGGGCGGCGACGATACGGGTCGTGGCGGCGGGCGAGCATGTACGCCCCCTGCACGACGAGGAGTTGTGGCTGACGAAGGAGGGAGAGCACTTGTCGGCGGCGCCGGGGCTGGTCCTGGCGCCCCCAGGACGGGCCGGAGGCAAGGCCGCGGTGACCATGACGGTGCTGGGTACGGGCAACCGCTATCTCATGACCGGCACCTACCGGGGGCAGACGCCCGCGGCCGGCGTGACCTTGCGCACACCGTTCGGCACGACGTCCGGCACACTGCTGACACTCGCGGGCGGCCCCGGCTGGAGCGCGTACTACGCGATCGGCGAACTCCCCAAGGACGAACAACGGTTGCTGGATGCGCGGGTGACGATCCACGACGCACGGGGCGCGGTCCTGGCACAGGGCGGGGTGGCCCGGTGAGCAGCGCGACGGACGTGCCCCATGAGATCCACGAGAAGCCCGTACGCCATCGTCGCCGGGTCCCCTTCCGCGTCCGCACCCGGCGCCGCCGCGCCCGCCGGATCCGCCGCGCACTCATCGCCGCACTGGTCCTCCTCCTGGCCCTGTGCACCGCGGTCGTCGTCGCCTATCGGCTGACGGTCATCCCCGCCCCGCATCCGGAGACGGTCATCCAGAGCACGGTGTTCCTGGACGCGAGCGGGCAGTACCTGGGCCGGCGCGGCCCGGTGGACCGGCAGGACGTGCCCCTGTCCCAGGTGCCGCGCGAGGTGCAGGACGCGGTGATCGCGGCGGAGAACCGCTCCTTCCGCACGGACTCGGGCGTCTCACCGACCGCTATCGCGCGGGCCGCCTGGTCCACGCTGAGCGGCGCGGAACGGCAGGGCGGCTCGACGATCACGCAGCAGTACGTGAAGAACGCGCTGCTCACCCCCGAGCAGTCGCTGTCCCGCAAGGCGCGCGAGGCGCTGATCGCCCTCAAGCTGGACCGCACCCGCTCCAAGGACGTGATCCTCAAGGGGTACCTGAACACCGTGTACTTCGGCCGGGGGGCGGCCGGCATCGAGTCGGCGGCCCGCAACTACTTCGGCGTCGACGCGAAGGACCTGGACCTCTCCCAGGGCGCGGCACTGGCGGCGATCATCAACCTGCCGTCGTACTACGAACGAGTCGGTGCGGACGCGAAGGTGACGGCGAAGCTGCAGGAGCGGTGGGCGTGGGTCCTGGACGGCATGCGCGCGGCGGGCACGATCACGGCCGGGGAGCGGACGTCGGCCCTCTTCCCGGCCTTCCGTTTCTATCCGCCGGGCGACACGGACGGGCAGCGCCAGTACCTGATCGACGCGGCGGCGGCCGAGGCGGCCGACCGGCTGGGCATCACCCAGGACCAGTTGGCGCGGAGCGGTTACACGGTCCGTACGACATTCGACATCGAGGCTCAGGACGACACCGCTGAGCAGGTGGGCCACGCTCCGCCGGCCGCCAAGAGGCAAGGCCGGGAAGTTAAGGCTGGCTGGGGCGCTGTCCAGGCGCGGGTGGGCGTGCTGGCCCTGCGGTGAATGACGAACGGGACCGCTGGTAGAT
>NZ_JBFBBE010000084.1:0-40733 GCF_040682555.1 Streptomyces sp. NPDC051172 | reverse complement strand
ACCGAAGAACAGCACCGCTGTCACCAGCACAGCCATGATCCGAAACAGAACACAGCTCACGTGGCGAAGCGAGACCTCAAGACCGGCTCACTAGCCGAACTGCTGCTCGAGGTCCTTGAGCTTGCGCTCAAGGGAGTCGAGGCGCGGCAGGGCCATTGTGTCGTCCTCCGCGGTGAGGTCGACGGTCACCGGTTCAGAGCCGGCCTTGCGGACGGGCTGCAGGGACGGGCGTGAGCGTACGGGCAGCGGTTCCGCGCTGGATATGGCAGGCTCCGCGGAGACCGAGGCGGAGGCTCGCTCCAGGGCCTGGGGCTCCGCCTGGCGTCCGCCGCCGCGGCCGACGAACCCGCGGTGGCCCCGGCTGATCGCCTTGAGCTGGGCCCGCTCCAGGCGGTCCGCCTCGCGGCGGCGCAGCCGGTTCTCCTCTTTCTGGCGCTTGTCCTCGCGCACCTCGTCGACCGCCTCGTCCAGGCTGCGCACGCCCTCCAGGAGCATCAGCGACCACGCCTTGTAGGTCTCGCGGGGGGCCCGCAGCCAGCGGACGATACGGATCTGCGGCAGCGGGCGCGGCACCAGGCCCTGCTCACGCAGTGCGGCCCGGCGGGTCTGCTTCAGGGCGCGGTCGAAGAGGACGGCCGCGGACAGGGACATGCCGGAGAAGAACTGGGGCGCACCGTCGTGACCGATGCCCCGAGGTGCGTGCACCCAGTTGAACCAGGCCGCGGCGCCCGCGAACGTCCACACGAGTATCCGGGAGCCGAGGGCCGCGTCACCGTGGCTGGCCTCGCGGACCGCGAGCACGGAACAGAACATGGCCGCACCGTCCAGGCCGAACGGCACCAGGTACTCCCAGCCGTTGGTCAGGCCGAGGTTCTGCTGGCCGAAGCCGACCAGGCCGTGGAAGGAGAGGGCGGCGGCGACCGCCGCACAGCAGAACAGCAGGACATAGGAGGCGGTGCCATATATGGCCTCCTTGCGCCGGCGGCGCTCCTCGCTGCGCTCCCACGAATCGTCCGTCTTCGCGTGCTCCCCGGAGCGCTTGCTGCGCGCGAGCACCGCCACCGCCGCCAGCATGCCCAGGAGCAGTACGGCGCCCGGAAGCAGCCAGTTCAGCGATATGTCGGTCAGTCTCATCTGGGGTCCCTTGCATTGGGATAGGGCGTAACGCCCGCCATAGTGGCCCAATCCCACCGGCCCTCAGGGGGTTTCGGGGCAAGAGGCCGCCAAGGAAGTGCAAGGGGATGCCCAGGGCGGCGTTCTGCTCGAACTGCCGCTTGAGGGGCGGGAGTTGAGTTCGAATAAGACTACCCGTACGGATGGTTCCACGGAAAGTTCCTGCGGCAAGTGAGGAAGTTGTGAATTGCCTGTAACCGGGCGGGCGCCTTGTTCGCGCCGATCTTACGGGACGGCCGGCGGCCGGTGTGCCTGAGGGTGCCTCAACTCGCAGCGGCGGCCGACAGCTTGCCTGGAACATGCGGCAACCCACCCGGTCCCGGGTGGGTCGGGGCTCCCCGGCGGGGCCGGCGAGTTCCCGGAAGACCGCAGGCCCGGCGTACGGCTTGGTGGTCCCCGGCGGCAGCGCCTCCGGCTCGCCACGAGCTCGCGACGGCGTCCGGCCGGGCGCGCACTCCGTAGTCGCCCAGCACCTGGGCGTCGTCCTGTGCCGGAAATGTGTCGAGATCGACGCCACCCTCCGCGAGCGAGGCGGCGGAGGCCCATCCACCGCCCCTCGGGACCTGCTCGTGACGCCCACCTCGATGACGGCCGGCCCGGGGAAGGTCCTGTTCAGGCGGGCGTAGGCGGCGCTGCGTGCCGGTGGGGTGGCGGGCATGCGTGAACCACCGATTCATGACGAATGCATGACGACTGAAAAGGTAAGCCTATCCTTACCTAAACCGAATGGGATTTGAACTGATGACAACTGCGCCTAAGGTGCTTGACGGGCGAGTAACAACCCGCCGTAATGACCCCAAGTACCGACACGTCCGGAGGAGGACCCGTGCAGCAGAGCACTCACGGCTCCGCCAACACGGGGGTTCCTGAGGCCGGGACCGGCGGGGTGCGCCGGGTTCCGCCGCAGTCCAGGGCCCAGGAGGTGGACCGGGAGCGGGGCGTCGACGCGGGGGCCACTCGGGGCGAACACACGCACAGCGAACCGCCGATTCCCAGGCCCCGCCTGGTCCAGCGGGCCTCCGTGCGCGGGCAGATCCTCGACGCGTTGCGCACCGCGCTGGTCGCGGGCGAGCTGACGCCGGGCGAGGTGTACTCGGCGCCCGCACTGGGAGAGCGGTTCGGGGTTTCCGCGACGCCGGTGCGCGAGGCCATGCAGCAGCTCGCGCTGGAGGGCGCCGTCGAGGTCGTCCCCAACCGGGGCTTCCGGGTGGTCGAGCGCGGTGCCCGCGAACTGGCCGAGCTGGCCGAGGTCCGCGCGCTGATCGAGATCCCGGTGATGCTCCGCCTGGCCCGCACGGTGCCCGCCGAGCGCTGGACCGCACTGCGCCCTCTCGCCGAGGCGACCCTCCGCGCCGCGTCATCCGGCTGCCGCGCGACCTACGCCGAGTCCGACCGCACCTTCCACCGCGCCCTGTTCGCCCTGTCCGGCAACGAGCAGCTCGTCCAGATCGCCGACGACCTCCACCGCCGGGCCCAGTGGCCTCTGGTCGGCAGCACGTCCGCCCGGGGCCACGCCGCGCTCCTGGCGGACGCGACCGAACACACCACGCTCCTGGACGCGCTGATCGCACGGGACCTCGACGTGGTGCGGGCACTGGTGGGTGAACACTTCGCGGGGGCGTCCTGAGCGCTGCGGGACGTGTGGTCCGTGCGGTGTCCCCACCGGTCGGTCCGCCACTGTGTCCCGTCGTGGTGCCGACACGGAAGTCGGTCGTCCCTGATCAGGCGGGATCGGGATGTGGCGCGCAAGCTGGTGGGAGTGCTGCGCGGGGCGCTCCGAGGGCTGTGGTGCTCATGGTCCGTGCGGGGGTTCCCGCCGACTGGAACCCCCGCACGTCCCGTCAGGGCGCCGACCGGGTCAGCCGTTCCCCTCGGCCGATCCGGTCGCCGTCTTCGAGTAGCCGTCCTGCCAGGCCGCCTTCGCGCCTGAGTCGCCGATGCGGTAGACGTCGACGACGGCGCCCGCCGCCACCGCGACGGACAGCACGGCGGCCGCGATCCGGATGACGGACCCGGAACGGGCACCGTCCTGCTGCGCCGATGACCGGCGGGTCGTCCACCACACCGCCGCCGCCAGGACGAACAGGCCCAGGGCCCAGGGGAGCAGCCCGTCGCCGAGGTCCGCGTGCCGCTGCACCAGGGCGTTGCTGCCCACGTGCTTCTCCAGCCATTCGCCGGCCCCCGTGGTCAGCGGCACGCTCGCCAGGGTGACCAGGGCCAGCACCGGCAGCACCAGGCCCAGGCGGCGGGCGGCGGGCGGCCACACGGCGCACACGACCAGGGCCAGCGCTGTCAGCGGTACCAGTACCACGACGAAATGGACCAGCAGGACATGTGCGGGCAAGCCGTTGACGAGGCTCATCAGGCGTTCCTCCATGGGGGGTCGGGCGCGCCACCCTGGCACAGCAACCTCTCAGGTTCCTCTGAGTGGCCTCTCGACCGCGGCGCCTCTCAGGCGGTGGCCGCCCCCGCCGCAGGCGGCGCCAACTGCCGCGCCAGCCACGTCGGCACACCGCCGAGCAACTGGAACAACCGCCGGGCCTCCTCCCGCAACCGCGAGGCCTCGGGCTCGGCCTCCGCATCCGCGAGGGACGCCAGCGCCGGTGCCGTACCGACGAGATACCCCAGCTCCTCGCGGATCCGCAGCGACTCGGTGAACCCGTGCCGCGCCTCCGCCAACTCCCCCTCCCGCAGCGCGAGTCCCGCCAGATGCCGCCAGGTGAAGGACAGCAGCAGGAGATCGCCGTGCGCGGTCGCCCCCGCATGGGCGCGCCGGAACGCGGCCCGCGCCGCCTGGGGCGCGTCGGCGAGGTTCTGCGCCACCAGCCCGCGCCGGAAGTCCAGCAAGGCCCGTCCCGCCGCCCCCGGAGGGATCAGCGCCGCCGTCCGTCCGAGCGCGGCGCGCGCCTCGTCGGCCCGGTCGCGGACCCCCAGCAGGGTTGCGGCGTACGCCAAGTACCCGCGTTCACAAGCGGCCGCGCCCCGCTCGTCGTCCGTGTGGGCCAGCGCCTCGGCCGTGCGCAGCGCGTCCTCGGCCTCCTCCCAGCCCTGCTCGGTGTACAGACAACGTTCGACCAGCAGCGCGGCCCGCTGCAGCGCGGCGTCCGCGGTATCGGGCTGGAGCAGGGCCGCCGCGTCGGCCCAGCAGGCGCGTGAGCGCAGCCGCCATACCGCGGTCTGGAGGGGATCGTCACCGGCAGTCGTTCCGTTACCAGACATGGCGGTATGCGCCACGTTGCCCTCCCCGAGCACGCCATCGAGCTATGAGTGGTGGCGGCATCTCAGCACGAATCGCGGCGCCCGGCCAAGGGGGTGGGTGAAGGATTTCACAAAGTCGTGGGACAGTGACGGCACTTGGTGCCTCCCCCAACTCTCGGCTGCGCTCGAGCCGGGAGACCCCCATCCGTGGCAAGCCCCGGTGACCTCAGCTCATGCGCAACGCCAGGAAGAAATCGAGCTTGTCCTCCAGTCGCGACAGGTCACGGCTCGTCAACTGCTCGATCCGCCCGACCCGGTAGCGCAGCGTGTTGACGTGCAGGTGCAGTCGGGTCGCGCAGCGCGTCCAGGAGCCGTCGCAGTCGAGGAACGCCTCCAGGGTGGGGATCAGCTCGGCGCGGTGCCGGCGGTCGTAGTCCCGCAGCGGATCCAGCAGCCGCGCGGTGAACGCCCGCCGCACGTCGTCCGGGACGAACGGCAGCAGCAGGACGTGCGAGGCCAGTTCCTGGTGGCCCGCCGCGCACACCCGCCCGGGTCGCGCCGCCGCCACCCGCCGGGCGTGCCGCGCCTCCTCCAGCGCCCCGCGCAGCCCCTCCGCCGAGTGCACGGCCGCGCTGACGCCCAGCGTGACCTGCCCGTCGCCGTCCAGACCGGCCGACAGCGGCTCCCGTACGGACTCCAGGAGCGCGTCCGCGAGGATGCCGGACTCCGAGCCGTCGTGCTCGGTGGAGACGGCCGGCAGCGGTACGAGGGCGATCGCCTCGTCGCCCGTGTGGGCCACGGCGATGCGGTCGGAGGGCTCGGGGCCCGTGGCGAGCGGGTCGACGAGGATCTCCTCCAGGAGCGACTGGGCGACCGGCCCCGCCTCGATGTCGCCGCCCTCCCACTCGACCCGGGCCACGACCACCTGCCAGTGCGGGGCGGCCCCCAGACCGGGCAGCAGCACCGGCGCGGCCACCCGCAGCCGGGCGGCGATCTCGGCGGGCGCGGCACCCGTCTGCACCAGCTCCAGGACCTCCTGCGCCAGCCGCCTGCGCACCGTGCGCGCCGCGTCCCGGCGGTCCCGCTCCACCGAGATCAGCTGGGTGACACCCTGAAGCAGGTCCAGGCGCTCCGCGGGCCAGTCCCCGGCGTCCGCCTCGACGGCCAGCAGCCAGTCCGACAGGACCGTCTCGCGCACGTCCCGGGAGGCCTGCGCCGAGCGCCCTGCTCCGGCGGTCGGGCGGTGCCCGGAGCTGCGGATCGGGAAGAGGCTGTAGGTGGCCGCACCGAGCGTCGCCCGGTGCGGTCCGCGCCGGCCCGTGCGGGCGGCGGCGAGATGCTCGGCGGCCAGCTCGGCGCAGGTGTCGGCGGGCAGCCCGGGGCCCGCGACCTTCGGGCCCGCGATCAGCCGCCCGGCGGGGGAGAGCACCCAGGCCCGCAGGTCCAGGTCGGAGCCGAGCAGGTCGAGGACCACGTCCGGACCGCCGCCCGCCGGGCCGGAGGTCATCATCCGCCGGTGCCGGTCGACCACGGCCGCGAGGTCCCCGGCGCGCTCCCCGGACACCTGCCGTACGACATGTTCGGTGATCGTCGCGAACGCCACCGACTCGTGCACCGCGAACAGCGGCAGGCGGTGCCGGGCGCAGGCCACCACCAGGTCGTCCGGGATGTCCCCGAGCTCCGCCTCGCCGGCGGCCAGCGCGACCACCCCGGCCTGCGCCAGGATCCGTACGAACGCCTCGGAGTCGTCGGCGTCACGGCGCCAGGCCAGCCCCGTGAGGACCAGCTCCCCGCCCGAGAGGTAGCGGCTGGGATCCCTGAGGTCGGTGGTCATCACACCGCGCACGGTGCGGTCCAGCTCGTCCTCGCCGCCGAGCAGCTTGAGGCCCAGCGCGTCGGTGTCCAGCAGTGCGCGCAGCCGCATTCTCGTCGCCGCCGTTCTTTGTCTCGAAATCTACGATGAGTCGTGAGGATGGTCGGTGGGAGGAGCCCGGCGACCGGTGCGCACGGCGCATCCTTTGATTGCCAGGCTGTTTCCTGCGTTTCTACAGGAAAACGAAGAGGTTACTGATGACCTCCGTTCATACGAATCTACAAGATGCCCGGCCTGGCCAGCCAACTCCTTCATGGTTTCCGTGACTGACCTGGGTGGAGTACCGCGCTGTGTACTGGCTCCACTCCGCGTAAACAGCACATGAACAAGCCGGGCCCGCCGCACCAGATCTGGCTTGATCCCTACGACTCACGAGACGAAGAAGAGAGCCGGTCATGGACTTCCTTCGCCCCGCCAGCTGGGAGGAGGCGCTCGCCGCCAAGGCCGAGCACCCCACCGCTGTGCCCATTGCGGGCGGCACCGATGTGATGGTCGAGATCAACTTCGACCACCGCCGGCCCGAGTACCTGCTCGACCTGAACCGCATCGGCGACCTCTACGAGTGGGAGGTCGGCGAGGACAGTGTGCGGCTCGGTGCCTCCGTCCCGTACTCGAAGATCATGGAGAGCCTCCGCGCCGAGCTGCCGGGTCTCGCCCTCGCCTCGCACACGGTCGCCTCCCCGCAGATCCGCAACCGCGGCGGCGTCGGCGGCAACCTCGGCACCGCCTCCCCGGCCGGCGACGCCCACCCCGCGCTGCTCGCGGCGGGCGCCGAGGTCGAGGTCGAGTCGGTGCGCGGCTCCCGGCTGATCCCCATCGACGAGTTCTACACCGGCGTGAAGCGCAACGCGCTCGCCGCCGACGAGCTGATCAAGCGCGTGCACATCAAGAAGGCCGACGGCCCGCAGCAGTACTCCAAGGTCGGCACGCGCAACGCGATGGTGATCGCCGTGTGCGCCTTCGGTCTGGCCCTGCACCCGTCGTCGCGCACCGTCCGTACGGGCATCGGCTCCGCGGCACCCACCCCCGTCCGGGCGAAGGCCGCGGAGGAGTTCCTGAACGCGGCGCTCGAAGAGGGCGGCTTCTGGGACAACGGGAAGATCATCACCCCGTCGGTCGCCAAGCAGTTCGCGGAGCTGTGCTCCGGTGCCTGCAACCCGATCGACGACGTCCGGGGCACGGCGAGCTACCGCCGGCACGCGGTGGGCGTCATGGCGCGCCGCACGCTGACCTGGACCTGGGAGTCGTACCGCGGCGCCCGCCGCACCACCGAGGGAGCTGCGTGATGCGCGTCAACTTCACCGTCAACGGACGTCCGCAGGAAGCCGACGACGTATGGGAAGGCGAGTCCCTGCTGTACGTCCTGAGGGAGCGCCTCGGGCTTCCCGGCTCCAAGAACGCCTGTGAGCAGGGCGAGTGCGGGTCCTGCACGGTCCGCCTGGACGGCGTGCCCGTGTGTGCCTGCCTGGTGGCCGCCGGTCAGGTCGAGGGTCGCGAGGTCGTGACCGTCGAGGGGCTGGCTGACTTCGCCAAGCAGCGCGCCGAGCACGGTGGTTGCGCCTCCGGGGCCTGTGGTACCTCGCTGCAGGACGCTCAGCAATGGGCGGCCAAGGGCCAGGACTCGCAGACCGGTGAGGGCACCGAACTCTCCCCGATCCAGCAGGCGTTCCTCGACGCCGGCGCCGTCCAGTGCGGATTCTGCACCCCGGGTCTGCTGGTCGCCGCCGACGAGATGCTCGAGCGCAACCCGAACCCGACCGACGCGGACATCCGCGAGGCCCTGTCGGGCAACCTGTGCCGCTGCACGGGCTACGAGAAGATCATGGACGCGGTCCGTCTGGCGGCCGCCCGGCAGGGAGAGGCGGTCTGACCGATGCCAACCAACGGTGCTCCCATCGGCACTCCCACCAAGGTCACCCAGGGTTCGAAGACCAAGGGCGGCATCGGTGAGTCCACGCTCCGCCCGGACGGCACCCTCAAGGTCACCGGCGAGTTCGCGTACTCGTCCGACATGTGGCACGAGGACATGCTCTGGGGCCAGATCCTGCGCTCCACCGTCGCGCACGCCGAGATCGTCTCGATCGACACCAGCGAGGCGCTGAAGACGCCGGGCGTCTACGCGGTCATGACGTACGACGACCTGCCGACCGAGGTGAAGAACTACGGCCTGGAGATCCAGGACACCCCGGTCCTCGCGCACGGCCGGGTACGCCACCACGGCGAGCCGGTCGCCATCGTCGCCGCCGACCACCCGGAGACCGCCCGCCGCGCGGCCGCCAAGATCAAGGTCGACTACCGCGAGCTCCCGGTCATCACCGACGAGGCCTCCGCGACCGCACCGGACGCGATCCTCATCCATGAGAACCGCGACGACCACCACATCGGTCACGTCCCGCACCCGAACATCGTCCACCGTCAGCCGATCGTGCGCGGCAACGCCGAAGAGGCCGCCAAGAAGGCCGACTTCATCGTCCGGGGCGAGTACACCTTCGGCATGCAGGACCAGGCCTTCCTCGGCCCGGAGTCCGGTCTCGCGGTCCCTTCGGAGGACGGCGGCGTCGACCTCTACATCGCCACCCAGTGGCTCCACTCCGACCTGCGCCAGATCGCCCCGGTCCTGGGCCTGCCCGAGGACAAGGTCCGGATGACGCTCGCCGGCGTCGGCGGCGCCTTCGGCGGCCGCGAGGACCTGTCGATGCAGATCCACGCCTGTCTGCTGGCGCTGCGCACCGGCAAACCCGTAAAGATCGTCTACAACCGCTTCGAGTCCTTCTTCGGGCACGTCCATCGCCACCCCGCCAAGCTCTACTACGAGCACGGGGCGACCAAGGACGGCAAGCTCACCCACATGAAGTGCCGGATCGTCCTGGACGGCGGCGCCTACGCCTCCGCCTCCCCGGCGGTCGTCGGCAACGCCTCCTCGCTCTCCGTCGGCCCGTACGTCATCGACGACGTCGACATCGAGGCCATCGCCCTCTACACGAACAACCCGCCCTGCGGCGCCATGCGCGGCTTCGGCGCGGTCCAGGCGTGCTTCGCCTACGAGGCGCAGATGGACAAGCTCGCCGACAAGGTGGGCATGGACCGGGTCGAGTTCCGCCGGCTCAACGCGATGGAGCAGGGCACGATCATGCCGACCGGGCAGCCGGTCGACTCCCCGGCCCCCGTCGCCGAACTGCTGCGCCGCGTCAAGGCGATGCCGCTGCCGCCGGAGCGCCAGTGGGAGTCCAGCGAGGGCTCCGACATCCGACAGCTGCCCGGCGGTCTGTCCAACACCACCCACGGCGAAGGCGTCGTGCGCGGTGTCGGCTATGCGGTCGGCATCAAGAACGTCGGCTTCTCCGAGGGCTTCGACGACTACTCCACCGCCAAGGTCCGCATGGAGGTCGTCGGCGGCGAGCCGGTGGCCACCGTGCACACGGCCATGGCGGAGGTCGGCCAGGGCGGTGTCACCGTCCACGCGCAGATCGCCCGCACCGAGCTCGGCGTCGCGCAGGTGACCATCCACCCGGCGGACACACAGGTCGGTTCCGCCGGCTCGACGTCCGCCTCGCGGCAGACGTACGTCACCGGTGGCGCCGTCAAGAACTCCTGCGAGCTGGTGCGCGAGAAGGTCCTGGAGATCGGCCGCCGCAAGTTCGGCACCTACCACCCGGCCTGGGCGACGGCGGAGCTGCTCCTGGAAGGCGGCAAGGTCGTCACCGACGGCGGCGAGGTCCTCGCCGACCTGGCGGACGTGCTGGAGGGCGAGACCGTCGAGGTCGAGGCCGAGTGGCGGCACCGCCCCACCGAGGCCTTCGACCTGCGCACCGGCCAGGGCAACGGCCACGTCCAGTACTCCTTCGCCGCGCACCGCGCCGTCGTCGAGGTCGACACCGAACTCGGCCTGGTCAAGGTGATCGAGCTGGCCTGCGCCCAGGACGTCGGCAAGGCGCTCAACCCGCTGTCCGTCCTCGGCCAGATCCAGGGCGGCACCCTCCAGGGCATGGGCATCGCGGTGATGGAGGAGATCATCGTCGATCCCAAGACCGCGAAGGTCAGGAACCCGTCCTTCACGGACTACCTGCTGCCGACCATCCTCGACACCCCGATCATCCCGGTCGACGTGCTCGAACTCGCAGACGACCACGCCCCGTACGGGCTGCGGGGCATCGGCGAGGCACCCACGCTGTCCTCGACTCCGGCTGTCCTTGCGGCGATCCGCAACGCGACCGGCCTGGAGCTGAACAGGACCCCGGTCCGGCCCGAGCACCTCACCGGAACCGTGTGAAAGACCTCCGGGCGGCGCACGGAACGTCACACACTCCGCGCCGCCCGGAGCAACCAGATCGTTCGTCTCGGGCCGTCCCCCGGGTCGTGCGGCCGAAGCACCTTCCCAAATCCCGCACCGCCGAAGGCAATCGCGGGTGCCCCTGTGAACCTTGGGAGTAGGCCCACATGACCCAGCAGTCACTTGAGCCGACGGCCACCGCCGGCGATGCGGGTGAAGGAACCCGTATCCCGGCCGGCAGGTCCTGGCTCGACCGGTACTTTCACATATCCAAGCGAGGATCCACGGTCGCGCGCGAGGTGCGCGGCGGCATCACCACCTTCATGGCGATGGCGTACATCCTCCTGCTCAACCCCCTGATCCTGTCCGGCAAGGACGTGGCGGGGGACACGCTCGGCCAGAAGGCACTCATCACCGCGACCGCGTTCGCGGCGGCCTTCACCACGCTGCTGATGGGCTTCTTCGGCAAGGTGCCGCTCGCCCTCGCCGCCGGCCTCTCCGTCTCCGGTGTGCTCTCCTCGCAGGTCGCGCCCCACATGACCTGGCCGCAGGCCATGGGCATGTGCGTGATGTACGGCGTGGTCATCATGCTGCTGGTCGTCACCGGCCTGCGCGAGATGATCATGAATGCGATTCCGCTCGCGCTCAAGCACGCGATCACCATGGGCATCGGCCTGTTCGTCGCCCTGATCGGCCTGGTCAAGGCGGGCTTCGTGCACCAGGGCAAGGCGACTCCGGTGACGCTTGGCCCGACGGGTGAACTCGCGGGCTGGCCCGTCCTGTTGTTCGCCGCCACCCTCCTCGTCATCTTCATGCTCCAGGCGCGTGCCGTCCCCGGCGCGATCCTGATCGGCATCGTCGGCGGCACCGTGATGGCCGTACTGCTCAACGCACTCGGCGTCATCGACCCCAAGCAGTGGGCGAGCGGCGCTCCCGAACTGCACGGCAGCGCGGTGTCCATGCCGGACTTCTCGATCTTCGGGAAGGTGGAGTTCGGCGGCTGGGGCAGCGTCGGCGCGATGACGGTCGGCATGATCGTGTTCACGCTCGTCCTGGCCGGCTTCTTCGACGCGATGGCCACCATCATCGGCGTCGGCACCGAGGCCAAGCTGGCCGACGAGCAGGGCCGGATGCCGGGCCTGTCCAAGGCGCTGTTCATCGACGGCGCGGGCGGCGCGATCGGCGGTGTCGCGGGCGCCTCCGGCCAGACGGTGTTCGTCGAGTCCGCGACCGGCGTCGGCGAAGGCGCCCGTACGGGCCTGTCCTCCGTCGTCACCGGCCTGTTCTTCGCGGCCTGCCTCTTCTTCACCCCGCTGACGGCGATCGTCCCCGGCGAGGTCGCGGCCGCGGCCCTGGTGGTCATCGGCGCCATGATGATGATGAACGCCCGCCATGTGGACTGGGCCGACCGTGCCACCGCCATCCCGGTCTTCCTCACCGTGGTGATCATGCCGTTCACGTACTCCATCACGGCGGGCGTCGCCGCCGGAGTCATCTCCTACGTCGCGATCAAGCTCGCCCAGGGCAAGGTGCGGGAGATCGGGGCGTTCATGTGGGGCCTGACGGCCGTCTTCCTGGTCTACTTCGCCCTCAATCCGATCGAGAGCTGGATGGGCGTCCACTAGACGCCCTTGAACGGCCCTCCACACCAACCCCGTTAGGAGACCGAGAGATGCTGGACATCGCCGAGGAGCTCAACCGGTGGGTCGAGCAGGGACGTGACTTCGCCGTGGCCACCGTGGTGGCCGTCGGCGGCAGCGCACCCCGCCAGCCGGGTGCCGCCCTCGCGGTGGACGCCGACGGCACGGCGATCGGCTCGGTCTCGGGCGGCTGTGTGGAGGGCGCCGTGTACGACCTGTGCCGGCAGGCGCTCGTGGACGGCGAAACCGTCCTGGAGCGCTTCGGGTACAGCGACGAGGACGCCTTCGCGGTCGGCCTGACCTGCGGCGGCATCATCGACATCCTCGTCACGCCGGTACGGGCCGGTGATCCCGCCCGCCCGGTGGTCGCGTCCGCGCTGACCGCCGCCGCCCGTGGGGAGGCGGCGGCGGTGGCGCGGATCGTGTCGGGACCGGCCGAACTGCAGGGCAGGGCGCTCATGGTGCGCCCCGACGGCTCCTACCAGGGCGGCTTCGGCGCCCACCCGGAACTGGACCACACGGTGCTCGGGGAGGCGGCGGCCTTCCTGGACGCCGGGCGGACCGGCACCCTGGAGATCGGTGAGCAGGGCTCACGCTGCGGGGCCCCGCTCACGGTCCTGGTGGAGTCCTCCGTCCCCCCGCCCCGGATGATCGTGTTCGGCGCGATCGACTTCGCGTCCGCGCTGGTGCGGATCGGCAAGTTCCTGAACTACCACGTGACGGTCTGCGACGCGCGCCCCGTCTTCGCGACGAGGACCCGCTTCCCGGAGGCGGACGAGATCGTCGTCGAGTGGCCCCACAAGTACCTCGCACAGACGTCCGTGGACGCGCGCACCGTCCTGTGCGTCCTCACCCATGACGCCAAGTTCGACATCCCGCTGCTGCAGCTGGCGTTGCGCCTCCCGGTGGCCTACGTCGGCGCGATGGGCTCCCGCCGCACCCACCTCGACCGCAACGAACGCCTTCGCGAAGTCGGTGTCACCGAGCTGGAGCTGGCCCGTCTCCGTTCCCCCATCGGTCTGGACCTGGGTGCCCGCACCCCGGAGGAGACGGCCCTGTCGATCGCGTCCGAGATCGTCGCCAACCGCCGCGGCGGCAGCGGGGCTTCGCTCACCGGGGCGCACACGCCGATCCACCGCGACACGGCGTCGGTGCCGAGGGGGCGGATCGGGTCGGTGGCCTGAGCGGCACGCGACGGCCTCAGACCGCCCGGCGCACAGCGGGTTGGTCCGGCCAGCCGAAGGCGTACGCCGGGTCGCCGCCGCGGCCGAGCCGCACGAAGCGCAGCAGCTCCCGCACGATGCCCGCGTTGCCCATCGCCCACCCGGTGTGGGGTTCGAGGGCGCTCGGGGCGGCCCGGTGCTCGACGTTCGACCAGCGCGTGCCGTCGCCGTCCCGGGTCGCCCGGGTGGCGAGGTCCGCGACGAGCGCCTGGGCGAAGCCGGCACCGTCGTCCTGCTCGGCCATCCGGTCGCAGGCCAGGGCGAGCACACCGGCCGTACCGCAGCAGCGGCCGTTGTTGTCCCAGAACCCGGGGCGCAGCCGCTCGGGAATCCCGGAACCGGTCACGGTCTGCCAGCAGCGGTCGCCGAGGGCCGCCCAGGCCGGGTCGGCGGTGACGTCCCGCAGCAGCCGGAAGACCTGGGCGTCGCCCGCCGGGCCGTGGCACCACCCGTAACTGATGCGCTGCACCACGTCGGGGCGGTACAGCGGGTCGGAGTGCGGGACCAGGAAGCCGTCGGGGCCGGCCTCGTCGCGGGACACGACGTCCGCGGCACCCGCCAGCGCCGCCTCCACGAAGTCCGCGCGGCCGGTCGCCCGGCCCACCCGGGCCAGCGCGGCGACGATGCCGAGGGTGCCGTGCGAGATGTGGTTCAGACGTGACTCCCGGTCCGGACGGTGCGCCCACTGCACGCCCGCCGGGGTCTTCTCGGCCGTACGCAGATAGGGCTCCAGGGCGAGTACGGCCAACTCGGCATCGCCCAGCTCCGCAGCGCCGAGCCCGATCCCGGCGTTGCCGCCCATCAGCTCGAACAGCTCGCCCCAGCGGGCCCCGTCGAAGCGCGACCGCACCATGTGCAGGGCCCGGCCCACGGCGGCTTCGGCAGTGCCGTCGCCGAGCTCGTCGTGGACGGCCCGCAGCGCAAGGGCGATTCCGGTGCGGCCGAAGTACAGGGAGTCGTCGTCGACCTCGGTGACGGCCGCGGCCAGGCTGCGGGCCGCGCGCAGGGCGGCCTCGCCGTAGGAGTCGTCACCGAAATGCCGGCGCGCCTCCAGGAGGACCGGCACCACCCCGGCCGTACCGCCGTAGAACGCCGGGTCGAGCTCGTCGTCCGAGTGGACGCCCGTCCAGCCGAGACCGCCGCCTTCCGTCTCCCGTGCCGCCGCGAGCAGCCACCGCAGGCCGTCCGCCGCGAGCTCCTCGACCTCGTCCACCATGACCGTGCCGTCAACTGCCGTCATGGCGCCCACTGTTGCATGATCAGCACCGCCCGCCCAGCCCGCACCGCAGGTCATCGGCTCGGCCGGCCGGTGCCCGCAGCACGAAGACGCGCAGTACGCCAGGCTCCAGGTCGTACCAGTGCCCCCGGCCCCAGCCGCCCATGAGCCCGCCGACCTCGGCCGCCGTCAGCCCGATGCGCCGGCGGTCCTCGGGCAGCCACTGAGCCAGCGATGTCGTCACCACCCACGCGCCGCCCGGCGCCAACAGCCCGCGCACGCGTTCGGCGGCCGCCTCCTTGTCCGCCATGAACGCGAAGACGAGCCGCATCGTCACCAGGTCGAAGGCAGCAGGCGGCAGATGCGCCGTCGCGTCCTCGAAGTCCAGCCGGGCGACCTCCAGCCGAGGCTCCAGGTCCGCGTACCGGTCCCGCGTCGCCGCCACCGCCGCATCGGCCCAGTCGACGGCCAGCGTGCGGTAGCCGAGGCCGGCCAGTGCGGCGGCGTACGTGCCCAGGCCGCAGCCGACGTCGAGGGCCCGGGCGCCGCGGTGCGTTCCCAGCGCCTCGCCCAGCAGGCGTATCTCGCGGGCATCGGGGCGGTGGAAGCCCTTGCCCTCCGCGAAGTGGTGCTCCCAGTGGCCGCGGTCGGCGGGCATCACGGCATCCTGAGGAGGCGGTTCGCCGCCCGCCCGAACACGTACCGGGCCGTCCGCAGCAGGAGCGGGTCGAAGAAGCCCGGCAGCAGCCGGACGCGGAGCTCCTCCCGCCAGATCACCCGGCTGCGGCCCCCGGGCCCCGGCCGCACCTCGATCTCCGCCCACCCCGTCACGACCCGGCCGCGCTTCTCCAGCCGGCACCGACCGGGCGCGTCGTCCGTCGGCGGCTGCCACACCGTGACCTCCATCCGGTCGTCGAAGGCGAGCGGTCCGAGTCCCGAACGGGCCACGACGACCGTGCCCTCGTGCGTCGGCGGGGGAGTGGTCACCGTGACGCGGGTCAGCGGAACCACTTCGCCGTGCCGGGGCCACTCGGTCAGGCGGCGCCACGCCTCGTCGAGGGGGAGCGGTGCCGTGCGTTGGACGAGGAAGTTGACCACGTGACGAATCGTAGGGAATCCGGGCTGCTCAGCGGGGTGTTCATCCGCGCGTCACGCACTTGGCCCAGCGGCGCGAGCGCCAGAATGCGTAGACAGGACGCCGGCTGCGCAATGCGGCCCGGCCCGCTCGGAAGGACGCCGACCCGGAAAGGCACCTGCCGCGCACGGAAGCCCTCTACCGCACTCGCACACCCGTACGGCACGATGAGCCCGACCCCGCACCACCGCCGGCCGGGAGGGCGTCCCGTGGACCGTGAACTGCACGGCAGACTCGACGAGTTGCAACGCGACCCCTACCCGCACTACGAACGGGCGCGACATGCCGAGGGCCTGACCCACGTCGCCGAGCTCGACGCCTGGCTGGTCGCCCGTGACGCCGACGTACGGGAAGTCCTGCGCCGGCCGGAGGACTTCTCGTCGGCGAACGCGCTGACTCCCGACGTGCTGCCCGGGCCCGCCGCGCTCGCCGTCCTCGGCAGCGGGTTCGGCGGGCGGCCCGTCGTCGTCACCGCCGACGGCACAGAGCACCAGCGCTTACGGGCGCCGATCGTCCGCGGGCTCTCACCGGCACGCGTCGCGGCCGTACTGCCGTACGCGGCCGAGCGGGCCGCCGCCCTGGTGGACGGGTTCATGAAGGACGGGCACGTCGAGCTGATGTCGGCGTACGCCGGGAAGCTCCCCGGCGAGGTCATCGGCCGTATCGTCGGCCTCGACCCCGCAGACGTGCCCGCCGTCGTACACGGCGGCCATCGCGCCGAGGAGCTCCTGTTCCGCCCTCTGGCGGAGGACGAGCAGATCGCCGCGGCCGAGGATGTCGTAGCGATGCAGCACATCCTCGACCGGTACGCCCGGGAGCGGCACGCCGCCCCCCGCGAGGACCTGTGCACGGAACTCGTCACATCGGTCGTCGGCGAGCACGAGCTCACCCTGGAACACCGGCACGAACTCGTCGCCCATCTCCAGAACCTGCTGATTGCCGGGCATCTGACGACGACCGCGCTCATCGGCACGACCGTCCTGCACCTGCTCCGGCACCCCCGCCAGTGGGAGCTGCTGTGCGCCGAGCCCGAGCGGATTCCGGCGGCCGTCGAGGAGGCCGCCCGCCATGACACCGCCTTGCAGGGGTTCCGCCGTGTCACCACCGGCCCGGTCACCCTCGCCGGTACCGAACTCCCGCCCGGCACCGTGCTGTTCGTGGCCTTCGGCGCGGCCAACCGGGACCCCTCCCGGCACCCCCGCCCCGACGAGTTCGACATCACCCGCCCCCCGGAGCGCCACCTCGCCTTCGGCCTCGGCGTGCACGGCTGCCCCGGCTCCCAGCTGGCCCGCGAGCAACTCCGGCTCACCCTGGAGGAGTTGACCCGCAGGCTGCCAAGACTGCGGCTTGCGGACGACCGTCCGGTCACCATGCGGCCGACGATGATCCACCGTTCACCGGAGAGCCTGCACCTGACTTGGTGACGCCCGGCTGTGTCCGCTCAGCGTGTGACCGAGCCGGAGCCCGAGGGCGGCGGCAGCGGATCCAGCACCTGGTTGGTCAGGTGCTGGTAGATGATCATGGTGCGGAAGCTCAGAATCTCACGGCGTTCGGTGAACCGGTCGAGCAGGAACGCATGCAGGTGCTCGATGTCCTGCGCTGTGACATGCACCAGGAAGTCGTCGCTGCCCGCCATTGTGTACACGGACAGGACCTCGGGCAGGCGGGACACCGACCGCTCGAACTCCGCCACCACCTCCCGGCTCAGCGGCCGGACCGTCGCCGCCACCATCGCCTGCACGCTCCGGTTCAGCGCCGGCAGCGCGACCTCGGCGTGATAGCCGCGGATCACGCCGCGCTGCCGCAGCAGCCGGATCCGCTCCAGACAGGTGGACGGCGCGATGCCGACCTTCTGCGCGATGGCCCGGTTGGGTTGCCGCGCATCCTCCTGCAGATGCCGCAGGATCGCCGTATCAAGTTCGTCCACGATCGCCTTCCCTCACCGCTCCCGAATTTCGTTCGGGACCTCGTCCACGGACCGGAACATCTCCCTAACCTCCGGGCCATGACGCAAACAATCGAGCACGAAGAGGTGACGATCCGCCGCGGACCCCGCTCGGGGCTGCCCCTGATCATCGCGGTCCACTCCCGCGCGCTGGGCCCCGCCGTCGGCGGCTGCCGTCTTCGCCGGTACGGGAGTTGGCGCGAGGGCCTCGCGGACGCGCTGCGCCTGTCCGAGGCGATGACCTTCAAATGCGCCGCATCCGGACTGGACTTCGGCGGCGGCAAGAGCGTGATCGCCCTGGACGAGCACAGCGAACTCACCCCTGAACTGCGCGCGGCCGCACTGGCCGACATGGGCGACTTCATCGCCTCCTTCGAGGGCTCCTACCTCGCGGGCCCCGACGTGGGCACCACCCCCGACGACATGGTGGTGCTGCGCCGCTCCTCCCCCTACGTGTTCTGCCTGCCCGAGGAGCACGGCGGCACGGGCACGTCCAGCACGCCCACGGCCACCGGAGTCCTCGCCGCCCTGCGCGCCGGCACGGAGCACGTCTTCGGCTCCCGCTCGCTCACCGGCCGCACCGTCGTCGTCAGCGGCTTCGGCTCCGTCGGCAGCCGTGTCGCCGCGGGCCTGGCGGCGGACGGCGCACGGGTGCTGGTCTCCGACGTGGACACGGCGAAACGGGAGACCGCCGTGGGCGCGGGCTTCGGCTGGCTGGAACCCCACGAGGTGCCCGGCACCCGGGCGGACGTGCTGGTACCGGCCGCGATCGGAGGAGTACTCGGCCCCGGGACGGTCGCTCGGCTCGACGTACGTCTGGTGGTGGGCCCGGCGAACAACCAGCTCACCGACGACTCGACGGCCGACCTGCTGGCGAAGCAGGACATCGTGTGGGTACCGGACTTCGTCGCGAGCGCGGGCGGCGTCGTGTTCACCCTGGGCCGAGAATGCGACGGCTGCACCCAGGAAGAGGCCGTACGACGGGTGCTGGGCATCGGCGACACCGTACGCCTGCTGCTCGAGAGGTCACGCACGAACGGCACGACCCCGCTGCACGAAGCGAGGGCCCTGGCCGAACGCAGGCTGGGACCGCCCGCGACTGCATGACAGCCCGTCGACTACCTTGATCGGCCTCTACGTCCACGTCCACGTCGACGCCCGACGATCCGCCGTACCGACCGCCGAGGTGCGGGAAGCAGGAAGCAGGAACACCGTATGCCGCTCATCTGCCTCGTCCGCCACGGCCAGGCCTCCTTCGGCGCGCAGGACTACGACGCGCTGTCGGCCCTCGGCCGCGAACAGGGCACCGCCGTCGGCCGGGAACTGGCCCGCCGCGGCCTGCGCGACCCGCAGGTCGTCTCCGGCACGCTGACCCGCCAGCGCGACACCGCCCGACTCCTCGCCGACGCGGCCGGTTTCGAAAAGCCCTCACCCGAGGACCCGCGCTGGAACGAGTACGACCACACCGCCCTGATGTCCCGCTACCCCCAGCACCCGGGGCCCGACGACCGGGCGGACTCCCGCGCGGTGCAGGTGGTCCTCGACCACGCCCTGAGGCGGTGGATCGAGGACACCGCCGAGACCGGCCCCACCGGCTGGACGGCGTTCGCGGGCGGCGCGACCGCGGCCCTGGCCGAGCTGACCACGACCCTCGGCCAGAGCCGCGACGCGGTCGTGGTCACCTCGGGCGGCGTCCTCGCCGCGCTCTGCGGCACCCTGCTGTCGCTGCCGCCCGCCTCGGTGGTCGCCCTCAACCGCGTCGTCGTGAACGCCTCCGTCACCACCCTCGTCGTGGGCGGCTCCGGGACCAGCCTCCTCACCTTCAACGACCACGCCCACTTCACCGGCGACGGCCGCCGACTGCTCACCTACCGCTGAGCTCCCGCCTGCCGGGCGGTCGCTCAGTGACGTGCTGAGGTGCGATAGAGGTGGTCCAGCACCGAGATGGTCTTGGCCGCGCTGCCCAACAGCATCGGCGTGGTGCGGTAGCGGCCGCCCACGACCACGGTGGGCATCTCGTTCACCTGGTAACGCTCACGCAGTGCGGGGGCGGCCTTGACGGCGTCGTCGACCTGCTTCGACGTGTAGGCGTGCCGTACCGCCGCCACGTCGAGCCCCTGCCTGACCGCCCACCGCACGACGTTCCGCTCGGTGGTCAGGTCCTTGCCCTCGTCCCGTACGGCCTGGAAGACCGGGATCGCCTCCTTCTCCGCGAGGCCGAGCCGGTCCAGTGTGTAGTACAGGCGGGCGTAGGCGACCATGTCGGGCTGGTCCTCCCAGGTGGCCGGGATCCGCACCACCTTCACCGGGGGGCTCTGCCGTGCCGCCCAGTCCTCCAGCGGCTTCTCGAGCTCGTAGGAGTGCGGGCAGTCGTACCAGAACAGCTCCGCCACCTCCCGCGCGGGCACACCGCTGACCGGGTGCTTGAGGCGGAAGTACTCCGCCCCCTCCTTCGGTTCGCCGGAGGCGGCACCGAGCAGGCAGGTCAGGACGGTCGACAGCGCGAACAAGCGCACGATCTTCTTCTTCATGGCGGACACCTTGGCGCTCTGCGTCTCGGCGCACCCCGCTGACACACGCAATGTCCCTCGTTCGGACCGCCCGAGTGCCCGGAACCGTCCTGGAAGAGCCTTGGAAGGGGAAAGCGTTGACATCTGCCGTCGCAACAGGGGAGAGAGCCCGCCTCTGGTCGCACCCGGAACTCGGGCTCCTCCGGCTCAGGCGAAGGTCACCTCGGCTCTCGCGTGCCGGCTCTCGCGAGTGGTGGCGATGTGCAGCCGGGCCTGTCCGTCGGAGGGCGTGCCGTAGGCGAGGAGGTGTTCGCCCGCGAATGCCGGACGGTGCAGCCGGTAGGACAGTGACCGCACCTGCCGCTTCGGGGTGTTCTGGCGGACCAGTTCCAGCATCACCACCGCCAGCAGCGGGCCGTGCACGACGAGGCCCGGATGGCCCTCGACGGCACGGCAGTACGGGGCGTCGTAGTGAATGCGGTGGGCGTTGGCGGTGAGCGCGCTGAACCGGAAGAGCAGGGTCTCGTCCGGCTGCAGCCGCAGGTGCCACGGACCCTCCGCCTCCGGTACGGCAGAGTCGTCGGGCGTGGCCGGGTGCCGGGGAGCGGCGCCCGCGCCCGACCTGTAGACGATGTCCTGCTCCTCGACCAGACAGGTACGGCCGTGCTGCCGGAACTCCTGGCGTTCGGTGACGAACAGCAGCTCTCCGCTGCGGCCCTGTTTCGGGACGACCGCGGCCAGACTGCTGATCCGCTCGGCCGGTTCGCCGAGGAGCAGGGGCTCGCTGATCGTGCAGCGTCCGCCGGCGAACATCCGCCGACGGCTCGGGACGGGCGGCAGAAAGCGGGCGTCGCGCAGATGCCCGTCCGGGCCGATGGACTGCCGGGGCGGCCAGTGCAGGAAGTACAGCCACTGCCACAGCGGAGGCAGCGGATCACCGACTTCGGCGGCCGGACCGGGCAGGTCCAGCACCGCCGACAGAGCCGCCGCCGGCCCGGCCGGCAGGGCGTCCCGGTCCGAGACCGGTTCGGGGTGCCAGGACTCGACGTAGGAGGCCAGAGTGGCGGGGGAGGAGGACATGGGCTTGATTTCCTCAGGCCGGCGCGGCTGTTGGCAAGGTTCCCGCAGCCAGTCGCAGATGCACGGCCGTGGCCCGCAGTTCCCTCACGCAGGCGCGCACGACGGCGGATCCGGCCAGTTCGGAGGTGGTGACGTAGCCGACCTGACGTGTCGGACGCCCGGGACCGAGATCGGCGATCCCGACCGTGTCCGGTGCTCCGACCAGCGAGAGGGCGGGCATGATCGCCATTCCGTGTCCTCCGCTCACCAGGGAGAGCACCGCTCCGTCGTCCTCGGCCTCGACGGTCGCCTTCGGAATCCAGTCCTGTGCGGCCCACCAGTCACGGGTGTACGAGCCGCAGTTCTCGGCCCAGTCGACCAGCGGCAGTGAGCGCGGGGCGGCGTGTCCCGCCGCGTGCACCAGGGCGTACGGCTCCTCGAAGAGGCCGCTCGCGACCAGACCCGGCGGCAGCGGCACGGACCCGCCCAGCGTGGCGATGGCGAGGTCGGCCTTCCCGTCGGCGACTTCGCCCGCGGTGCCGCGCCCCACCTCGCGCACGATCCGCACCCGCGGCTCGATCCCGGGATGTCGCGCGCGCAGCCGCTCGAGGACGGGCGGCAGCAGATGGAGAGCCGCGCTGCGGAAGGCCGCGATCCGCAGCGGCCCCTCCGCCGCGTCGGACCGGGCCGCACCGCGCGCCTCGGCGGTCAGGACGTCCAACAGACGGAGGATACGGCGGGCGTGCGCCACGGCCCTCTCTCCGGCGGGGGTGGGGCGGGCGCCGCTGCGGCCGCGGTCGAAGAGCACGGCACCGATCTTGCGCTCGCTGCCGCGCACCGAGTGGGAGACCGCGGACTGCGTCAGCCGGAGTGCCCGGGCCGCGGCCGAGAAACCACCGGTGTCCGCGACCGCCACCAGAACGCGCAGTTCGTGCGGGGCGAGATCGGAGTCGGTCGTGCGGGCCACGGGGCGCTCACCTCAACGTATGAGAACTGCTCATGGAACGGGGCGTCGCATGAGCCCAACCGGCTGCCCGCCGGGCGCATTCCCGCCCTACGGTCCGGCCATGAACGAGACCGCGCTCACCGTGCAGCAGACCGCCCGCCCGCACGGCTTCCCCACCGCCGAACACTTCGCTTTCATGGAGTCCGCGCTTCCCCACCCCGCTCCCGGCAGCGCGCTGGTGGAGAACCTCTACTGGTCCGTCGACCCCTATCACCGCGAAATGATGGACGACGTGCCCGGCGGTTTCGCGCTCCACGCCCCGCTGGAGGGCCGCACCATCGGGCGGGTCATCGCCTCGCGCACTCCCGGGCTGACCGAGGGCGAGATCGTGTTCCACCGGCAGGGCTGGCGCACCCACGCGGTGGTCGCACCCGAGGAGACCCGGCGGCTGCCCCGCTTCGACGGCGTGCCCCTGACCGCGTACCTCAGTGTCCTCGGAGGCACCGGCCTGACCGCCTATGTGGGCCTGACCCGGATCGCCCGGCTGAAGGAGGGCGAGGACCTGTTCGTGTCGGCCGCGGCGGGCGGGGTCGGCACCGCGACCGGACGGTTCGCCCGCCTGCTCGGCGCCGGACGGCTGGTGGGCAGTGCGGGCTCGGCCGCGAAGGCCGGCCACCTCATGCGCGAGGTCGGCTACGACGCCGTCTTCGACTACCACGAAGGACCCGCCGCCGACCTGCTCGCCAAGGCGGCACCGGACGGCGTCGACGTCTTCGTCGACAACGTCGGCGGCGACCAACTGGCCGCAGCCGTAGGGGCGTTGCGTGAGTTCGGACGTATCGTCCGCATCGGCACGATCAGCCAGTACAACACCCCCGACGCGCCACCGCCGCGCTTCAACTACGCGGACATCGTGGAGAAGAGCCTGCGCATGGAAGGCTTCCTGGTCAGCAACCACCGGGATCTGCAGGAGGAGTTGTACGAGTTCGCCGTACCGCATCTGCAGAGCGGCCGGCTTGCTCCGGACGAGACGGTGGTCGACGGGTTCGAGCACATCGTGGACGCGTTCCTGGGGATGCTGCGGGGCCGGAACACCGGCAAGACCATCGTGCGGGCGGGTGCCCCCTCCGAGGGAGCCGCTCACGCGGGCGCCGGTGCGGGAGCGGGGATCCGGGGGACGGTGCCGTAGCGGCGGGTGCGGTGTGATGCCGACGGCCGGGTGCAGCACGGGCGGGACAGGGGTGCGGTCGAACCGGCTGCGGGCCCGGTCCGCCAGATCCCGCACCATGCGTTCGTAGGCCGGGGTGCCGCGCCGCTTCAGCAGGTCCGCGCGCCGGACGCCGGCTTGGTCCAAGGCATCCTGGGGCAGCGGGACATGGCCGCGACCAAGGTCGTCAGCGAGGTCGACGAGCGCGTCGGTGAGGTGGACGGCGTCGACGGCCGTCTGCCGGGCCGCGGCCTCGCCGGGCACGGCGGTGGCCGGGGCTTCGGGTTCGGCGGGCAGGCCCGCGGCCCGCAGCAGCAACGAGCCGGTCCGCAGCACGAGCAGGGTGTCGACGAGGCCGTTGTAACGCCTCCATTCCTCCCAGGTGGCGAAGTGCCGGCCATGGACGTCCTGACGCAGTTCCTCGAACAGGGTGTGCAGGAACTCCGGCCGCAGATTCCAGGTCGGCATGGTGTCGATCAGGGCAAGCCGGACCGGGTCGGTGCTGGTGTCCTCGCGCAGGTCCGCGTCGAACGCCGCGATCCATGCCTCCAGCCGCTCGGCCCGCCCCACGCCGGCGACAGCCTCGTCGGTCTCGGTGTCGGTCTCGGTGTCGGTCTCGGTGTCGACCAGGTCGTCGACGGCTCTTACGGCGCCGTACAGCGCCCAGACGGCGAGCCGCAGCGGCGGGGGCAACAACAGCGAGACGGCGTACTCGATCTCCCCGGTGGAGCGGGTGGCGCGCCGGCACATGGCGTACCCGTGGCGCAGGGCGGGAGCGTGCACACCGCGGACGGGTTCTTCTCACGCCTCCTCTTCATCGGCGGCGGGCTGCTGCGGGACCCAGGCCAGGGCCAGCGCGCTGCCCACGGCGGTGAGCAGGAAGCCGAGCAGGAGGCCGCCGAGGTTGGCGGCCATCAGGCTGACCAGGGACAGGACGGCGGACAGAACTCCGGCGAAGTAGCGCAGCGGCGGGTTGTGCCAGGTCGTCAGCCCGGCCACGGCGAACAACGCACCCAAGGTCCACGAGGCGGCGCCCGCCGTGCCGGTGAACCGCAGGAACCCCAGGCCGCTCCAGGAGACGCAGATCATCTCCAGCCCGCCCAGAGCCAGCAAAAGCCCGGCGGCGAACGGGCGGCCGCCTCGCCATTCCCGCCACCTCGACCATCGATGAGTGACGACTGTGGCGGTCACCGGTGCTCCTCCCGCGCGCAGCCGCCCTCGCCCTGGTGGAGGTCGATGGTGACTCCACCGGCTGTGATCGTCCCGGCGGTGAAGTCCGTCGGCTCGGTGCGCACTTCGCGGCCGCTGACCTTGCGCGCGCCGATGCTGAACAGACCCGTGGGCCGGGTCAGGGACACGGGTCGCGCGGTGACTTTGCCCGGCTCCACCGTCAGCCCTGTGGCGGAGGCCCGGTCGATACGGACGACTGCCGTCGCTGCTCCGACGAGGGGCAGTTGAGCGGTGGGCGTGGCGCAGGCGTCCTCCACGCGAGCGTGCCCCGGCCGTGTCGCCAGTGCCGGCAGCAGCCCGCCACGGCCGGATCCCGCAGGGGAGGCCGTCAGGCCGGAGCCGGAGACCCGCGCAGCGTGCACTGTGACCAGTACCTGGCCCGCGAAGGCCACCGACACGGCACCTTGTGCGCTTCCGGCCGGCAGGGCGGTGCCGGCGATGGACAAGGGCGCAGGAGCCAGGGTGAATCGGAGCTTGCTCGTGCGCTCCGTCATTCTGGTCGGACGATCGACATTTCTGATCACGTCCTGACCCAACGACCATGGCGCGACCAGGTGGCGCCCATCGGATTGATCGGACGATCACATGTGACGCGGCTTCGTCGTCCTCGCAACAACACTTGGCTGCCTTCCTCCTTTCCTTCGGTGACGGACCGGGACCGGCAACCTTGGAGGGACGTGCATGGAGATAGGGGCAACCGGCGCCCGGTGCGCAGGCCGCGCAGGGAAGGCACCGTCACTGGTCCGTCACCGGTCGCTGTCGTCACTGGAGCAGCACGCGGGGTGGGGCCGCCCGAACCGCCGAGGCGCACTTCGGGCGGCTCGATGTGTGGGCAACTGCGCGTCGACGGCATCCACGTCACCGCAATCCTGCCGTACATGGTGCACACCGCTGCCGCAGCCGGTATCCGGCCCCGCGTTCTGCCCGCCCGACGCGGTCGCCGGCGTCCTTCAACGGCCCCGCCCGCAGGTGTTCGTACCGCGCGCGGCACGCCTGCTGTCGCTCACCGCCCTGCTGCCCCACTGGGCCGACGACATGATCGACGCGCTGCTCGGCACGGATGCCATCGCCCAGGACGCAGAGGCCGCCGTCCGCGGCCCGTACGAGACCGAACTCCGAGACCGGGGGACGACATGACGCCGGCACGTTCCAGAGTGGCGGTGCCCAGTAGCTCGGGGATTCGTGCAGCGCTTGCGAGCCACCCGCACGGGGACCACGGCTGCCGCGCCCGTCGGGTCCAGGAGCTGCCTGACGGAACCATGTGCCGTGTCCCCTTGCGCATCCAGGGGCGACCGACGGCGGGCCGCACCGAGGTGGAGACCGCGCCGACACCCGCCCTGTCCTTCCTCACCAACCGTCGGCCCCTACTGTCGCTGGCCGTCCGGGGCTTTCACGGCACGGTCGGGTACTAGGGGGTATTGGAAAACGGCGCCGGGGTGGCCTGGGCGTCAGGGGCTCCGTGAGACCTGCGGACAGCAGGTGTCCGCAAGCACGGCTAGCGTGCGGGGCATGACGAAGACGACGGTGACGGCTCCTGTGCTCGGTACCCGCGCCCTCAACCGCGCGACCCTCGAACGGCAGCTGCTCCTGCGCCGGTCCCCGCTCTCGGCCAAGGCCGCCGTCGAGCATCTCCTCGGGCTCCAGGCGCAGAACGTCAAGCCGCCGTACTACGCGCTCGCCGCCCGCCTCGACGGCTTCACCCCCGAGGAGCTGTCCGGGCTGATGGCGGACCGCGAGGTCGTCCGTATCGTCACCATGCGCTCGACCATCCACACCCACACCGCCGCCGACGCCCTCACCCTGCGTCCGCTCGTCCAGTCGGCCCGTGACCGTGAACTCACCAACTTCCGCAAGGGACTTGTGGGCGTGGACCTCGACCGACTCGCCGCCCTCGCCCGCGATCTCGTCGAGGCCGAGCCGCGCACCATGAAGCAGCTGCGCGAGGCCCTGCAGGCCGAGTGGCCGGATGCCGACCCACAGGCCCTCGCCATCGCCGCCCGCTGCAAGCTCCCCCTCGTCCAGGTCACCCCGCGCGGACTGTGGGGGAAAAGCGGCCAGGTCGCCCTGACCACAGCGGAACACTGGCTGGGCCGCACCCCGGCCGCCCGCTCGATGCCCCCCGCCACCGCTTCGTCGACCGCGACTTCACCGGTCACGAATCCGCCGAGCCCGACAGCACCGGGCGGGACTTCGTCGACCGCGGCTGCACCGGAGGTGGCCAGGCCCGCCGCGACCGCACAAGGCACGGCTTCGTCGGCTGCGGTTGTCCCCGACGCGGTTTCGTCGGCTGTGGTGGCACCGGACGCGGCTTCGTCGTCTGTGGCTGTCCCGGGTGCGGCTTCGCCTGCCGCGGCTGCAGAGGGCCGGGCTGCGTCGAGTGCGGTTGCCCCCGGCGCGGCTTCGCCGGCCGCGGTGGCGCCGGGTGCGGCTTCGCCCGCCCCGGCTGCAGACGGTGCGGCTTCGTCGAGTGTGTCCACACCGAGCGCGGCTTCGCCGTGTGCGACAGCACCGGGCGTGACTTCGTCGGCTGCGGTGTCGCTCGCCGCGGTTGCGCCGGGCACCACTCCGGTGAGTGCAATCGCCCCGACCGCGGCCTCGCCGGCCGCCCAGACCTCGTCCGCACCCCCCGCCGAAACCGCCCCGTCCCCCGACGCCACCGTCCTGCGCTACCTCGCCGCCTTCGGGCCCGCATCCGTCAAGGACATGCAGACCTGGGCCGGGCTGACCCGGCTGCGTGATGTCTTCGAGCGGCTTCGGCCGCGGCTCGTCACCTTTCGGGACGAGAGTGGCGTCGAGCTCTTCGATCTGCCGGAGGCGCCGCGGCCCGACGCGGAGACTCCGGCGCCGCCCCGTTTCCTCCCCGAGTTCGACAACCTGCTCCTCTCCCATGCCGACCGCACCCGGGTCGTTCCGGCCGAGTACTGGGGGCGCAGCTGGGTGGGCAATCAGGCGTACTGCACGTTCCTCGTCGACGGCTTCCTGGCGGGGGTGTGGAGGCTGGCGGAGGGCGCGCTCGTCATCGAGCCGTTCGGCGCACTCGGCAAGGCCCAGCGCGCGGAACTCGAGGAAGAAGCGGCGCGGATGCTCGACACCATGCATCCGGGGACGTCGTACGACATCCGGTTCGGGACCGTGATGCCGTAAGGGCTCAGTCCGCCCGGCCCGTCACCGCCACCGTCAGGCCCAGCCCGGTCGTCGCGGAGCCGCCCGCGCCGCCGATCGTCGACAGACGGCGGTCCATGGGGGAAGGCGAACCAGGTGCGGTCCCGATCACGACCGCCACCACCAGCAGATACGAGCCGAACACGTTGCCGACCGCCGTCGCCACCGCCGTACGGCGTCCGTGGGCGAGCGTGCGGCCGATGACGAACAGGACGCTGGGGCTCGGCACCACGATCACCAGCAGGGACATCGCGGCGAAGCTCAGCTCCGCTCGCGTCCCTCGGGCGCTGATTCAAACAGCCGCCCGCCCGGCCCCTCTAGAGTCGAGCCCATGGAACTGCGGCAGCTCACCTATTTCGTGACCGTCGCCGAGGAACTGCACTTCGGGCGGGCGGCCGAGCGGCTGCACATCGTGCAGTCCGCGGTGAGCATGCAGATACAGCGCCTGGAGCGGGAGCTGGGCGCCGAGCTGTTCGACCGGACGCCGCGCCGGGTGCGGCTCACGGCGGCGGGGGAGCGGCTGCTGCCCGAGGCGCGCGAGGTGCTGGCGGCGGCCGACCGGGCGCGTGCCGTCGTCGCCCCGCCGCCCGGCCTGAGGATCGGCACCAGCACGGGCCTGGGTACGCATCTCGACCGTGTGCTCGCCGCGTTCGCGCGCCGCGCGCCGGACGTGCCCGTCGAGCTGTTCTCGCTGCCGGTCGCAGAACGCCTGGCCCGGGTCGCGGGCGGCCAGTTGGACGCCGCTTTCGTACGGGCCGTCGAACCGGTGTCGGGCGTACGCGTGCTGCCCCTGTGGCCCGATCCGCTGGTGGCCGCCCTCCCCGCCACGCACCCGCTTGCCGGCCGCGCGGAGATCGGCATCGAGGAACTGGCCGAGGTCCCGCTCGCCCTCACCGAGCGCCGCAACAACCCCGCCCTGGTCGACCTGGTCGTCGGCGCCTGCTACGAGGCCGGGTTCGAGCCGCTGCCCGGACCGGCGAGCGGCTCCCTCCAGGACACCCCCGCCACCATCGGCAGCCGCCCGCTGTGGACCGTCGTGTACGCGTCCCACGCGCGCGTGCTGCGCAGCCCCCGCGTCGCCTTCGTACCGTTCCGTGCGCCGGGCCTCGCCCTGTCGACGGGCCTCGCCGTGCCCGTGAGTGCCCCGCCCCCTCACCTGGACACCCTGCTGCTGGCCTGCGGCGATCACGAGAACTGATCGCTGCGGTCGCGGTCTGATTCTTGGTCACGGGCGCCCGACGCGATGGACTGGACTCATCGAAAGGGGCCGCATCAGGCCCCGACAAGCAGCCTGTTCAAGGGAGTTCAGTCATGCCGATCGTCACCGTCCAGCAGGGTCCCCGCGACACCGAGCTCAAGCGGGACCTCGTCAAGCGCATCACCGACGCCTTCGTCGACGCCTACCGGATCCCGGCCGAGACCGTTCAGGTGTGGATCCACGAGGTGCCGACGGACAGCTGGGGCGCG
This sequence comes from Streptomyces sp. NPDC051172, assembly GCF_040682555.1. NCBI lineage: Bacteria > Bacillati > Actinomycetota > Actinomycetes > Kitasatosporales > Streptomycetaceae > Streptomyces > Streptomyces sp. NPDC051172. The sequence continues at coordinate 11,479 of NZ_JBFBBE010000084.1, read as the reverse complement.
GCGGGCAAGCTCACCGCCGACAAGTAGTGCCACCTGCGCGACGAGCAGCGCATGGAAAGGGGGCGCTGCGAGCTGCTCGTGGTAGCCCGCAACGCCCCCTTGTCTCTCACCTGAGGGGTGCTCAGGAGATCTTCTGGAGCACTCGTCCTACGAGTTGACCTGCGCGGTCACCAGGCTGGAGAAGGTGGTCAGCCGGGTGTACACACCCGGGTACCCGGCCTCCGCGCAGCCGTTGCCCCATGAAGTGATCCCTGCCAGGACGCCCCCGATGAGCAGGGGACCGCCGCTGTCGCCCTGGCAGGTGTCTACGCCGCCGGATGTGTATCCGGCGCAAACCATGTCGGTCTGGACGAAGTCAGAACCGTAGGAGCTCTTGCAGCCGGCGTCGGCCACGATCGGCACGGTCGCGGTCCGCAGCTGGTTGGAGGAGCTGCCGTTCTCCGAGGTGGTGCCCCATCCGAGGATGCGGGCGGTGGTGCCGGCCGCGTACACCGAGGTGTCCGAGGACGAGACGTACGAGGCCGTCGTGTACGGCATCGACGTCGACAGCGTCAGTACGGCCACGTCGTTGCCGTTGGTGGCGTCCGTGTAGTCCGGGTTGATCCAGATCTTGCTGACCTTGCTGACCGTGCCGTTGGTGCCGTTCAGATAGGTGCGGCCGCCGACGACTCTGACGTTGCCGGTGCTCTCCCCGACCATGCAGTGAGCGGCGGTGATCACCTTGGTGGCGGAGACGAGGGTGCCGCCGCAGAACTGGTTCTGCGAGGCGTCCGTGATCTGCATGACGAACGGGTAGGCCGTGGTCGTGGTCGTGGAGCCGCCCACGATGGGCTGGGGCGCGGCTGCCGCGGAAGGTGCGCCGAGCAGTGCGGTGGCGGCCGCTGCAGCGGCCGCCGTCAGTACCGCGGCGGTCTTCCTGGCACGGTTGGACCCGAACATGAGTCTCCTCAGTGGGGGTTGCCGGTGGGGGTCGCGCGGGCGTGGGGGGTTGAGCACGGGGGCCGCGGGACCGACCCCCGTATGCCCGGGCGAGCGGCACGTCCTCAAGCTAGGACGCGGAACCCCCGGCTCCCAATGAGGGAACCCCCTAGGGGGTTGTGTAAGGGAAAACCCTCGGTCGGGTTCAGTTAACCTGGCGCGCCGTCACTTCGCTCGCCGTGCCGCCGCCAAACGGACGATATCCACACGCGAGCGGATCCCCAGCTTGCGGTAGACCCGGGTCAGTGTTGCCTCGACCGTCTTCACGCTGATGAACAGCCGCGCGGCGATCTCCCGGTTGGTCGCGCCCTCCATGACGAGCGCGGCGACCTGACGTTCCATCGCGGCGAGACCTTCCAGGCCCTCCGACGCGGCGGTGGGGGCGATCGGTTCCACCGGGCTCGCCACGGCCGCCGCCTCCACCTGACGCACCCAGGGCAGCGCCCTGCAACGGCGGAACAGCCGGGCCGCCTCGTCGTACGACGCGCGCCCCGTCCGGCCGGGACGCAGCGACGCCAGCGCGAACGCGGCGCGGGCCTCCTCCAGGCCGTAGCCCAGCTTGGCGAGCCGGTCCTGCGCCGACGTCAACTGGGCGAGCGCGGCCTCGTGCTCCCCGCGTGCGGCCCGCACCAGTGCCTCGGCCCGGTCCAGGACGGCCAGCACGCCCGCGCGCCCGAGCCGCAGGGCGTGTTCGCGCGCCACGTCGAGGAGTTGCTGCGCCTCGTCGGTCTCGCCGATGCGGACGAGGGCCTCGGCGAGGTCGCCGTGCCAGCGGCCGCGCGCGGGGTCGGTGATGCCGAGCCCGTTCTCCAGGTCCCGCACCCGGCGCAGCGAGCGGACCGCGCCCTCGGCGTCCCCGGCGACCAGTTGGGCGTGCCCGAGCGCGGTCAGCCCCCGGGAGATGTACATCTGGTCGCCGGCCCGCTCGGCCAGCTCCACCGCCTCGCGGCCCAGCGTCAGCGCCCGCTCCACGTCCCCGCCGGAGGCCTCCGCGAGGGAGGCGAGCACGGCGGAGGACATCTCGCCGATCCCCGAGTCACGGGCCAGCCGCATGCTCTCCCGGGCCAGGTCGAGGGCCCGGCCGCAGTGCCCGGAGCGCAGTTCCGTCTCGGCGAGCAGACGCACGAAGTGCACCTCGCTCTCGACCATGCCGCGCCGGCGTGCCTCGCGCAGCAGCGCGTTGACGGTGGACCGGGCCTCGGGCAGCTGGTCGCTCATGATCAGCCACCGGTAGCGGGTCGCGCCCGCCCCGTTGTGGTGGCAGGCCACGTCGGGGAGCTGAGGTTCCTTCAGCGCGCGTTTGATGGTCGCCGGGGCGTCCGGGTGACCCATCAGGGTCTCGGTCGTCGCCTGGAAGGCCAGCGCGAGGAGTTCGGTGCGGCGGTCGCCGGCCCGCGCGGCGAGCTCGGCGGCGTGCGAGGCCTCCTCCCGGCCGATGGCGAAGTCGCCCTCCACGACCAGTCCGCGCCAGGCCAGCTGGTAGTGGACCTGGGCCAGCAGCCCCGGATCGTCGCCGGCGTCGGCCAGCGCCTGCGGGTAGACGGTGTCGACCTCGCCGAGGGCCTGCCCGGCCGCCTCGATGACCACCATCCAGGCCCGCACCCGGTCCGCGGGCTCGGCGGCCCGGGTCAGCACGTCGCGGGCGATGTCCCGGGCGAGGTCCACCTCGCCGGCGGTGATCGCGTCCTCGGCTGCCTCCAGCCGGCGCTCGTCCGGGCCCGGCTCCCCGTCGGCCGGGGTGTGCCGGGCGGCGAGCAGTCCGAGCGAGGCGGCGACCGAGGGTGCCCCGCGGTCCCGGGCCGTGGCTGCGGCCTCGGCGAGCCGGGCCGCGGCCTCCGGGTCGGTGCCGGTGGTCGCGAGCGCGAGATGGCGGGCGCGCTCGATCGGGTCGGAGGCCGCCGTGGACAGCGCGGCGTGTGCGGCCCGCCGGTCCTGCGCGGGCGCCTCCGCGTACAGCGCGGCCGAGATCAGCGGATGGGCGAAGCGTACGGCGGGGCCCTCCGGCTCGGTCGCCAGCAGTCCGAGTTCGGCGGCCTGCGCCGTCTCGGCCTCGGCGTTCTCCCGGCCGGCCTCGTGCAGCAGGGCCAGGGTGGGACGGGCGCCCACGCTGGCCACCAGCAGGGTGCGGCGGGCCTCGACGGAGAGCATGTCGAGCCGGTTCAGTACGAGGGCGCGCAGCGAGGTGGGCACCGGCAGCGGCTCGCCGGGCCGCGGCGGGGTCGGGCTCTCGGCCAGGGCCCGGCCCAGTTCGAGGGCGAAGAACGGGTTGCCGCCACTGGTGCGGTGGATGTCCCGGACGGTGGACCGCGGCAGGCCGGTGTAGCCGCGGTGGTCGAGGAGCGCGGACACCTGGGCGCGGGAGAGCCCGCCGAGCCGCACGGCCAGGGTGTCGGGCGGGGAGGCGCTCAGGTGGCGGTCGTACTCCTGGCCCTCGGTGCGTACCGCGCTCAGCAGTTGCACCGGGGTGTCGCCCAGTCGGCGGGCGGCGAAGCCGAGGAGCTCCGCGCTCGCGGGGTCCAGCCACTGCAGATCGTCCGCCACGACGAGGACGGGGCCCTGCTCGGCGAGCGCGCGCAGCGCCGACAGGACGGCCAGGCGCAGGGCGAGGCCGTCGCGCTGGAGGGTGGACTCGCCGCGGCCGGTGAGCGCCGACTCCAGTGCCGTGCGCTGGGCGGCGGGCAGCTTGTCGTACACCTGGTCCACGACCAGGCCGAGCAGGTCGGCGAGGGCCAGGAAGGGGAGGTGGGATTCGGACTCGGTCGCCGAGCAGCGCAGCACGGTGCGGGCGGCTGTCCCGTATTCGGATGCCAATGCCCGCAGAGCGGTCGACTTTCCTATTCCGGCGGGGCCGTGGAGCAGCACGCTGCCGCCCCGCGCGAGCTGCTCCCGCGCCGCGCTGAGCAGCTCGTCCCGGCCGATGACCAGGTCGGGGTGGCGTCTGGCAGGCTCCCTCAAGTCCCCTCGCACGGTCACCGCTCCCCTCCGAGTGTCGTGTTCGGGCCAAATTCTAGGCAATCTCCCCTTGAAATTCGGACGGACGCCGTGGTGAGGGATATAACAACGGTCAGGCATGGAGAAATTCAAGGCTCCGGTGAACGAATGGAGCGCTACGGCAGCAGCCCCGCCCGGCGCGCCGCGGCCACCGCCTCGCCCCGCGTGTGAGCACCCAGTTTCCGCATCGCCGACCGCAGGTACCCCTTGACCGTCTCGGTACGCAGCCCGAGCCGCTCGGCGGCCACCGCGTTCGTGGCCCCCGCCGCCACACAGGCCAGTACATCCAGTTCACGGGGGGCCAGATCGACCCCGTGAGCCCGCGTCCTCGGGGTCAGCAGCCCGCACACGCCGAGCAGTTCCGCCCGCAGCGCCGGGTCGGCGATCCGCGGTGCCAGCGCCCGCAGGGCCGCGTGGGCCTCCCGCACCTGCTCCCAGGCGGCACCCGCCGCCGGACCCCGCTCCGGCTCGCTGCGGGCGGCCGCCGCCAGCAGCCCCCGCGCCTCGTCCCCCACGGCCAGCGCCTGCTCCACGTCCCGCGCGGCCTCCATCGCCGCGCCCAGGGTCCGGTCCCCGAGCGGCTGCGCCGTGCGCAGGGCGCCGTAGAGCACACCCCGTACCCGGCGGCGTACGACCACCGGAACCGCGAGGATCGAATGCAGTCCCTCCGTGGCGACCGGGATGTCGTACTCGTGGCTGATCTGCCGCGAGGAGGAGTAGTCCGTCACCGCGCACGGCCGGGCGAGCGCCACCGCCCGGCCGCCCAGGCCGTTGCCGGAGGTCACCGGCAGTCCGCTCAGCGCGGGCGTCTCGGTGCCGCTGAGCTCGCTGATGCGCATGTGCCGGCGCCCCGGCTCCACCAGACCGCCGAAGGCGACCGGCAGCCCGGTCGTGCGCCGCAGCCGTACCAGCGCACTGCGTATCTCGACCGTCCCGGCCGCGTCTGCTGTCACCTGCTCGCCCTCTCCTTGCAGCGCACACCCCCGTTCGGGGGTAGTGAGACGTGCATCACGGATTACACGATGACAGAGAGCCGCCCGGCAATGGTCCGGTACCGGAGTGAGCCGAAGGGGCGCGCCGGTGTCGAGGGCCCGAGCGTGCGCAGGCCCGAAGGGCTGAGCACGGTCGGGTCCTCGACACCGGCAGGGAGCGCCCCGGAGGTGAACGACCAAAGAAGGCGAGGAGGAAAACGACGATGACGACGGCGACGGAGCTCTTCCGCGGTGCGCGGGACTTCCTGCTGGAGCACCGCGAGGACTACGCGAAGGCGTACGAGGGTTTCAGCTGGCCCAGGCCCGAGCGTTTCAACTGGGCGCTCGACTGGTTCGACGTCATCGCCGACGGCAACGACCGGACCGCCCTGCACATCGTCGAGGAGGACGGGAGCGAGGTCCGGGTCTCGTTCGCGGAGATGTCCGACCGCTCCGACCGGGTGGCGAACTGGCTGCGCGAGCGCGGTGTCCGCGCCGAGGACCGGATCCTCGTCATGCTCGGCAACCAGGCCGAGCTGTGGGAGACGGCCCTCGCGGCGATGAAGCTGCGCGCCGTCGTCATCCCGGCCACCCCGCTGCTCGGCCCCGCCGACCTGCGGGACCGCGTCGACCGCGGGCGGGTCCGGCATGTGCTGGTACGGGCCGAGGACACCGGCAAGTTCGACGAGGTGCCCGGCACGTACACGCGTATCGCGGTGGGCGGGGCCCCCGAGGGCTGGCGGGCCTACGAGGACGCGTACGCCGCCTCCGCCGACTTCACGCCGGACGGCCCGACCCTCGCGGACGACCCGCTGATGCTGTACTTCACCTCGGGCACCACCGCCCGGCCCAAGCTGGTCGAGCACACCCACACCTCGTACCCGATCGGCCACCTGGCGACGATGTACTGGGTCGGCCTCAAGCCCGGTGACGTGCACCTGAACATCTCCTCGCCCGGCTGGGCCAAGCACGCCTGGTCGAACCTGTTCGCCCCGTGGAACGCGGAGGCGACCGTCTTCATCCACAACTACACCCGCTTCGACGCGGCCCGGCTGATGGCCGAGATGGACCGGGCCGGGGTGACCACCTTCTGCGCCCCGCCCACCGTGTGGCGGATGCTCATCCAGGCCGACCTGACCCAGCTGCGCACCCCGCCGCGCGAGGTCGTGGCGGCGGGCGAGCCCCTGAACCCCGAGGTCATCGAGCAGGTCCGGCGCGCCTGGGGCATCACCATCCGGGACGGCTTCGGACAGACCGAGACGGCCGTGCAGGTCGCCAACAGCCCGGGGCAGGAACTCAAGACCGGCTCGATGGGACGGCCGAGCCCGGGCTACGAGGTCGAGCTCCTCGACCCGGTGACGGGCGCCCCCGGAGCCACCGAGGGCGAGATCGCCCTCGATCTGTCGGCCCGGCCCGTCGGTCTGATGACCGGCTACCACGGCGATCCGGACCGTACGGCGGAGGCGATGGCCGGCGGCTACTACCGCACCGGCGACATCGGCTCCCGCGACGCCGACGGCTACATCACCTACGTGGGCCGCGCCGACGACGTCTTCAAGGCATCCGACTACAAGATCAGCCCCTTCGAGCTGGAGAGCGCCCTGCTGGAGCACGAGGCGGTGGCCGAGGCGGCCGTCGTGCCCGCCCCGGACGAGCTGCGCCTCGCCGTCCCCAAGGCGTACGTCGTCCTCGCCGAGGGCTGGCAGCCGGGCCCCGACACCGCGAAGGTGTTGTTCGAGCACTCCCGCGAGGTCCTCGCCCCCTACAAGCGCATCCGCCGCCTGGAGTTCGCGCCGCTGCCCAAGACCGTCTCCGGCAAGATCCGCCGGATCGAGCTGCGCGAGGCGACCGCCGCGGGCTCGGCCGACGAGTACCGCGAGGAGGACTTCCGGTGACGGCACTGTCGTACACGCACGGGACGAGCCCGACCGTCCTGCTCGGGGACACCATCGGCGCCAACCTGGACCGGGCCGTGGCTGCCTGGCCGGACCGCGAGGCGCTGGTGGACGTGGAGTCTGGGCGGCGCTGGACGTACGCCCGATTCGGGGCGGACGTCGATGAGCTGGCGCGGGCGCTGGTGGCGAGCGGGGTGGCCAAGGGCGACCGGGTGGGGATCTGGGCGGTCAACTGCGCCGAGTGGGTGCTGGTCCAGTACGCCACCGCCCGGATCGGCGCGATCATGGTGAACATCAACCCGGCCTACCGCACCCACGAGGTCGAGTACGTCCTCAAGCAGGCCGGTATCTCCCTGCTGTTCGCCTCCCACAGCCACAAGACGAGCGACTACCGGGCGATGGTCGACCAGGTGCGGGGCCGCTGCCCCGAGTTGCGCGAGGTCGTGTACATCGGCGACCCGAGCTGGCAGGCGCTGCTCGGCCGCGGGACGGCCGAGGCCTCGTACGAGGAACTGTCCTGCGACGACCCCATCAACATCCAGTACACCTCGGGCACCACGGGCTTCCCCAAGGGGGCCACGCTCTCCCATCACAACATCCTCAACAACGGTTATTTCGTGGGTGAGTTGATCGCCTACACCGAGCAGGACCGGATCTGCATCCCCGTGCCCTTCTACCACTGCTTCGGCATGGTGATGGGCAACCTCGCGGCGACCTCGCACGGCGCGTGCATGGTCATCCCGGCCCCGTCCTTCGACCCGAAGGCCACCCTCGAAGCCGTCCAGCAGGAGCGCTGCACCTCCCTGTACGGCGTCCCGACCATGTTCATCGCGGAGCTGAACCTCCCCGACTTCGCGAGCTACGACCTCTCCACCCTCCGCACCGGCATCATGGCGGGCTCGCCCTGCCCGGTCGAGGTGATGAAGCGGGTGGTCGCCGAGATGCACATGGAGGAGGTCTCCATCTGCTACGGCATGACGGAGACCTCCCCGGTCTCCCTGCAGACCCGCAGGGACGACGACCTGGAACACCGCACCGGGACGGTCGGCCGGGTCCTGCCGCACATCGAGGTGAAGGTCGTCGACCCGGCGACCGGAGTGACCCGACCCCGGGGTGTCCCGGGCGAGTTGTGCACGCGCGGCTACAGCGTGATGCTCGGCTACTGGAACGAGCCCGAGAAGACGGCCGAGGCCGTCGACCCCGGCCGCTGGATGCACACCGGCGACCTGGCGGTGATGCGCGAGGACGGCTACGTCGAGATCGTCGGCCGCATCAAGGACATGATCATCCGGGGTGGCGAGAACATCTACCCGCGCGAGATCGAGGAGTTCCTCTACGGCCACCCGAAGATCGCGGACGTCCAGGTCGTGGGCGTACCGCACGAACGCTACGGCGAGGAGGTCCTCGCCTGCGCCATCGCGCGCGACCCGGCCGACCCGCCGACCCTGGAGGAGGTGCGCGCCTTCTGCGAGGGCCGGCTCGCCCACTACAAGGTGCCGAGCCGGCTGCAGATCCTGGAGGCCTTCCCGATGACGGTGTCCGGGAAGGTGCGGAAGGTCGAGCTGCGGGAGAAGTACGCCCTGTAGCCAGGCGGCCGGCTGGAGCAGCACGCAGCATCGCCCGTCAGAAGGACGGCCGGGGTTCGAAGCCGTGGCGCTCCAGCAGATCGACGAGGCCCGTGTCCGCGTCCGCGCTCTGTCCGCCCAGGTGCGAGCCGAGTTCCTCCGCCCTGCAGCTTGGCCGGCCCGCGCCCGGACCGGTGCGGCCGCTGCGCCGCTCGTAGGCCACGTCCCGGCCGGCCGGCATCATCGTCGACCTGCTCACCGTCCCGGGCTGCTACGACATCGCTCTGCGGTACCGCACCGAGCGGGGGTGCCCACGGCTACCGCACGCCGGTGGCGTCCAGTTCGTCGGCGAGGCCGTTGACCGGTTGCGGGGCGCCCGTGAGGTCCAGGACGAACAGGGGCACGCCGAGGGTGTCCGCCCGGGAGCGGGCGTCGGTGGTGTAGCCGGCCAGGGAGAAGTAGGCGCAGCCCGCCGACTCCGTCATGGCGGTCAGCCACAGGCACTCCACGTCCCGCAGTGAGGCCGGGCGCACGGTCGGGTCGACCTGGGCCAGCAGGCCGCGCGCGGCGATGCCGATGCCGGAGGGGGGCCGCTGGTCGGCCCGGCGGATGTCCCGGTAGCCGAGCCAGCGCAGATACACGGCGGCGGCCGTCACCGCGTCCCGGGCGGTGCGGATGGTGACGGGCTGGAAGGGCCGGCGGCGCTTCGCCGGAGCGGGGGCGGCCTCGGCGCTCTCCTGTGCCGCGGCGGTCTGTCCGGCCACCGGGATCCGCAGCACCGTGCCGCACGGACAGCCCAGCTCCGGACGCGGCCACTGGTCCCGGCGGCCGCAGGAGCCGCACTGCAGGGTGACCCAGTCCTCCGCCCAGGCCCGATGGGCGACGGCCGTCGCCGTCCCGTGCCGGTCCAGCGACGGGGCGACCGGCGCCCCGCACGTGCACGGATACGACGGCGCCACGTAGAGGTGCTCGCGCCGACAGGCCGGACAGCGCACCGAGACGCTCTCTGACATGGCCCACATCGTCCTCCAGCGGGCCCCCGCTTGTCCGTCTCTTGACGGCCTTCCTCCGCCCACCTACATTGCTTCCAGATAGCAGAAAATAGTTTCCACAATGTGGAAACTGTGAATGGAAGCCGATTACGGAAGAGCTCACCGCGGGGCGCGACGGGAGGGCTGGTCCGACAGCCGAAGCAGGAGTACTCGATGGCACGTATGACCGCTGCCCGTGCGGCAGTTGAGATCCTCAAGCGCGAGGGCGTCACCAACGCGTTCGGTGTGCCCGGTGCGGCGATCAACCCGTTCTACGCGGCGCTCAAGGCCTCCGGCGGCATCAACCACACCCTCGCCCGCCATGTCGAGGGCGCCTCGCACATGGCCGAGGGCTACACCCGTACCCACGCGGGCAACATCGGTGTCTGCATCGGCACTTCGGGGCCCGCGGGGACCGACATGATCACCGGCCTGTACTCGGCGATCGGGGACTCCATCCCGATCCTGTGCATCACGGGCCAGGCCCCGACCGCCGTGATCCACAAAGAGGACTTCCAGGCCGTCGACATCGCCTCGATCGCCAGGCCGGTCGCGAAAATGGCCGTCACGGTACTCGAGGCCGCCCAGGTGCCCGGCGTCTTCCAGCAGGCCTTCCACCTGATGCGCTCAGCACGTCCCGGCCCGGTCCTCATCGACCTGCCGATCGACGTGCAGCTCACCGAGATCGAGTTCGACCCGGAGACGTACGAGCCGCTCCCGGTCTACAAGCCGGCCGCGACCCGCGCCCAGATCGAGAAGGCGATCGGGCTGCTGAACGAGTCCGAGCGGCCGCTGATCGTCGCGGGCGGCGGTGTCATCAATGCCGACGCCGCCGAACTCCTCGTCGAGTTCGCCGAGTTGACCGGTACTCCGGTCGTCCCGACCCTGATGGGCTGGGGCGTCCTGCCCGACGACCACGAGCTGAACGCCGGCATGGTGGGCCTGCAGACCTCGCACCGCTACGGCAACGCGACCTTCCTGGAGTCCGACTTCGTCCTCGGCATCGGCAACCGCTGGGCCAACCGCCACACCGGCAAGCTCGACGTCTACACGGCCGGCCGCAAGTTCGTCCACGTCGACGTCGAGCCCACCCAGATCGGCAGGATCTTCGCCCCGGACTACGGCATCGCGTCCGACGCGAAGGCGGCTCTGGAGCTCTTCGTCGAGGTGGCAAGGGAGCTGAAGGCGGCCGGCAGGCTGCCCGACCGCTCAGCGTGGGCGGCCTCGGCACAGGAGAAGAAGGCAACTCTTCAGCGCCGTACGCACTTCGACGACATCCCCATCAAGCCGCAGCGCGTCTACGAGGAGATGAACAAGGCGTTCGGACCCGAGACCCGATACGTCTCCACGATCGGCCTCTCACAGATCGCCGGCGCCCAGATGCTGCACGTCTTCAAGCCGCGCCACTGGATCAACTGCGGCCAGGCCGGCCCCCTCGGCTGGACCGTCCCGGCCGCGCTGGGTGTCGCGAAGGCGGACCCGGAGGCGCAGGTCGTCGCCCTGTCCGGCGACTACGACTTCCAGTTCATGATCGAGGAACTGGCGGTCGGTGCGCAGCACAGGATCCCGTACGTCCATGTCCTGGTGAACAACTCCTACCTCGGCCTGATCCGGCAGGCGCAGCGGGCGTTCGACATCGACTTCCAGGTGAAGCTGGAGTTCGAGAACATCAACTCGCCCGAGCTCGGCGTCTACGGCGTCGACCACGTCAAGGTCGCCGAGGGCCTGGGCTGCAAGGCGATCCGGGTGACCGACCCGAACGAACTGGGTGCGGCCCTGGAGCAGGCCAAGAAGCTCGCCGCCGAGTTCCAGGTGCCGGTCGTCGTCGAGGCGATCCTGGAGCGCGTCACCAACATCGCCATGTCGACCACCAACGACATCAGCAACGTCGTGGAGTTCGAGGAACTCGCGACGGAGCCGGGGCACGCCCCGACGTCGATCAGGACGCTGAAGGTCTGACCCGGCCGACAGCCGAGGGGCGGTCCAACCGGCTCGGCTAACGGAGCTCGAACGCCTCAGCAAGGTTGAGATCACTGATCCCGCTTGCG
>NZ_JBFBBE010000083.1:0-40923 GCF_040682555.1 Streptomyces sp. NPDC051172 | reverse complement strand
CGGCTACGGGCCCGTCGCTCCGGCCACGGCCACCACTCGTGCGACGGCCTCGCAGGCGGCTCAGCCGCACCGCGTCATCCGCTGATCAGACGCTGCCTGCGGGCGCCTACGGGACCGTCAGCAGGCGCGGCACGAACAGCAGTATCTGGGCGGCGGCGATGCCGAGGACGAAGATGCCGAGCAGGCTGAGCGCCTGGACCTCCGCGGAGGCGGTGATGGTGTGCAGCAGGGAGAGGCCGAAGCCGGGGTGGCAAGGCGACACCATCGGCGACGCCCGCGACTCCGCGCACGGTACGCCGAGCACGGCCGGACCCTCGGAGGCCGCCACGGCTGGCTCATGTCACTTCGGTGGGGCTGCTGTGGAAATCGCCGTACGGAGAACGCGATAACCGTCGCGAGGGCCTGGGCACCCGGCCGCCGTGGACACGCACGTGCCGGGGCTGCTGGAGCGTTTGGGCGGATCCGGCGACGTGGCGAACCAGGAACACCCTGTTCGGTCACCTGGGCGACCATTCGATCTGACCGCCAACCCCCGAAGTCCGCAGCCGGCAGGAACAGGACGGGAAGGGGGTACCCGTGTGCCGGGCCGTGGCGACACCGCGGCCCGGTCAGGGTGGCGGCGGACGAGTCGCCGGGCACCGGAGGCCGGTGCCCGTGCGGACGGCGGTCGGAGGCGGCGTCGAACACCGGCCCGAGCAGCATCGCCGTGGGAAGGGTTGCACACGTGGTGCACGATCACGCCCCAGCCGCCGGGTGCTGTGTCGTTGCCGTAGGCGAGTGGCGGCCGCTGGTGCGGATCGGCGAGCCCGCCGCCGACCGGGCCTTCCGGGACCTGCTGCCCGCCGTCGCCGGCCGTCTGGGGCCGGGGCGGCGGGCCGGTCCGCGGGTCAGTCGCGCGAGTTGCCGAACAGGATCCGGTAGGCGATGAGCAGGACCAGCGAGCCGCCGATGGCCGCGCCCCAGGTGTAGAGGTCGAAGAAGTTCTTCTCCACCGGGCGGTCGAGGAAGCGCGCGGAGAGCCAGCCGCCCACGAAGGCACCGGCGACGCCGATGAGGGTGGTGCCGATCAGGCCGCCCGGGTCGCGGCCGGGCAGCAGGATCTTCGCGATCGCTCCGGCGAGCAGGCCGAGGATGATCCAGCTGATGATGCCCACGGTGTTGTCCTCCAGTCGGGTCGGGCCGGGCGGAGTCCGCCGGGTGCCCAATGTTGCGTACTGCCTGGTTGCGCAAGCCTAGGAACAGTCGCGGCGCGTTGACGAGAGCCTGCTGGTCACTGCCGATGAGCCGTTGAGGTTCTGTCACCTGATCAAGACATTTGCGCAAGCCGGCAAGTGGAAGGATTAGAGTCGAGTTGACCAAGAGGACCGCGGAAAGCGGAACGGTAACTGCGGAGGACGTGCATGAGTGTGTCCCTGACCAAGGGCGGCAACGTGTCGCTGAGCAAGCAGGCTCCGGGCCTGACTGCGGTCACGGTCGGGCTGGGCTGGCAGGCGAACACCGGCTACGACCTGGACGCCGGCGCGCTGCTGTGCGACCAGTCCGGGAAGGTGCTCTCCGACCAGCACTTCGTCTTCTACAACAACCCGGCCAGTCCCGACGGTTCGGTCCGCCACTCCGGTGGCGGCAGTCCGGTCGGTGGGGACGACCAGCAGATCCACGTCGACATCGCCCTGGTCCCGGACCACGTCACGAAGATCGTCTTTCTCGTCTCCCTCTACGAGCCCGCCTCCCGAGGCCAGAGCTTCGGGCAGGTGCATCGCGCCCACATCCGCGTCCTCGACCGGGGAGCGGGCACCGAACTGGCCCGCTACGACCTCGCCTCCGGCAGTCTGTCGAAGGAAACCGCCCTGGTTTTCGGCGAGTTGTACAGGCACGGGGCGGAGTGGAAGTTCCGAGCGGTGGGCCAGGGTTACGCCTCCGGGCTGGCCGGCATCGCCACCGACTATGGCGTGAATGTCCTGCGCGACACGCCCCCGAACCCGGCTCCCAGCGCCTCGGCGCCGGTGAGTGCTCCTGCCTACGTGCCGCCTGTGCCCCCCACTCCGACCGTCCCGCCGCCTCCGGCGTTCGCCCCCACCCCGCAACCCACCGGGAGTTCCCCCATGACGTGCTTCTTCGACCCCAACCACGGCCCCGGCACGACGACCGTGACCTGGTCCCCGCAGTGGGGCGTGCCCCGGCCGGTCCAGGCGTGCGGCGGCTGCGCGCAGCGCGTGCAGAGCACGCCGCCGCCGTTCTACACGCCGCCCCAGCAGGGCTATCCGCAGCCCGCGCCGCAGGGCTATCCCCAGCAGGGATACGGGCAGCCGTACGGGGACCAGTACGACCACCACCACCAACAACAGCAGCAGGGCGGCGGTCGCCGCTTCGGCGCGGGAGCGCTCATCGGCGCCGGTGCGGCCGGTCTGGTCGGGGGCGCGCTGCTGAACGAGGCGTTCGACGACGACGAACCGGACGTGATCGTCAACAACTACTACGAGGAATGACCGGCGGACTGCGGCCTGCCAGGCCTCCGACGAGCACGGCCGGGTCCCCGGTACCACCTGCACGGCGAGGCGTACGCCTACACTGGGTGCGCGCGCGTGCGGGCGCTGTGACGAGGTTGGGGCGGGAGACGACTGTGGCACAGAACGTCGGTGGCTATGAGGATCCGTCCGCCGAACTCCTGGCGGAGGCGGCCGCGGCGTTCGGACTGCTCGCCTCGTCGGCCCGGCTGCACATCATGTGGGCGCTGTCCCAGGGCGAGAGCGACGTCACGCATCTTGCCGACCGGGTCGGCGGCGCGCTGCCCGCGGTGAGCCAGCACCTGGCGAAGCTGAAGCTCGCCGGGCTCGTCCGCGCCCGACGCGATGGCCGCCGGCAGGTCTACTACGTCGACGACCCCGACGTCGTGACCGTGGTCCGCGTGATGGTCGGGCAGCTGACCGCCCGGACGCGAAAGTCCGCCGCACCGGTGCGCCGACTGAACGCGGCAGGTGTGTGAGACTGCCGCGGCCGTTACGGCAGGGCTGAGCCGGACCGTGCTGCGGCGCGGACACAGCGGCGCCTCACGCAGGTCTTAGTGCGCCTGTTGTAGAAGGGTGCCGACCAACGGGGCGGGGTGCGAGAGAGGGCGAGGCATGGCGAAGTCACAGGCGCCGAAGCGCTGGCGGTGGCTCCCCGTGGTGGTCTTCGCCCTGGCGCTGTACGTCATTGTGCGTGCGGCCGGTACCCCGCAGGGCGACACGCGGCCCCGGGCACGAGCGTCCGTCTCCACTCCGGCGGCTACGGCGGCTCCTCCGACCTCGGCGACGACGGCCTCGTCGTACGACCCGGCCGACTACGCCTCCCAGGTCCGCACCCGGGCTCGCCAGACGGGCGTCAGCGCCCAGTTGCTGATGGCGATCCTCTACAACGAGTCGTACAAGCCCCACGACCCGTCCCTCGAGCGGGCCTGGCAGAAGTACAAGCCGGACGCCGCCTTCGGTATCGCGAACATGCACCGCGCCACCTTCGACGAGGTCAAGAAGGGGCGGGACTTCGCCGACCGGCGGTGGGAGGAGCTGCCCGACGACCGTGACCTCGCGATCGAGGCCGAAGCCTGGTACCTGCACGACCTGACGGCCCAGCTGCCCGCTGCCTGGCGCGGCGCGTACACCAAGAACGAGCTGCTGGCCCTCGGCTACAACACGGGCGCGGGCAACATGCTCGCCTTCGCGCGCGGCGCGGCCCGGGGCAGCCAGGCGCAGTCCTACCTGGACAAGCTGAACGCCAACTGGGCCAAGGCGGGAAGTGCAGTCGCAGCCGGCTGAAGCCGCGAGTGGCACCGGCGCAGACGGCGGCAGTCGCCCGATCTTCCCGATACCGGCCGGGTTAATTGCAACATTGCGCAATAATCGAAGTGAGCGGGGGGTGAGCCCGGTGTCGGGGGAGGGGGCGTGCATGCCGCGCGGGGAGATTCAGCGAGTGCGGGCTGCGAATCTGCGGCTGGCCGCCGCCCTGGCCGAGGTCGAAGGGCTCTATTCTGCGTTGTTGAGGGCGAGTTCTTCCAGGCGGCGCCGACGGCTGCGGGCAGAACTGGCGCGTGCCGCCGGACGTCTCGCAGCACTGGCCGCCGAGCCGCCGACGCCCCGCTCCTCCGCCGTCGCCGTGCGGCGCTCGCGTCGGGGTCGGCGCCGGGCTCTGGCCGAGCGCGGCGCCGCCTGGATCATCGCCAGGTGTCAGGGGGGCGCGCCTCCCCAGGCATGAGATCCCTCGCCTGTGAATACGGCAGGATCTGGGCTGTACAGGCCATAGATTTGCTAGATTGCGCAACTATGCAATCGAGGTGGGACGTCTCTCACCTGCCCGTACCCCGACGGCTCCGTCTGCCGGGCCCGACCGTTCATGGGAGTTGGAGATGAGTGACCCGTGGGACGGGCCGGGCGGTCGGGCCACGCGTAGCCGCACCGGCCGGGTGCCCGGTCAGCGCGGGTCCGGGCCGGGCGGGATGCGCCCATCGGGCGTACCGGCGGCTGCCGGCTCGCGCGGCCGTACGGACCCGCGGCGCCGGCCCCGGCTGACGGGCCGCGGAAGGCGGGTGCTGAAGATCGCCACGTTCTGTCTGTCCGTCCTGATCCTGGCAACCGCAGGCGCCGGCTGGTGGTTCTACCAGCACCTGAACGGCAACATCAACAGCGTCTCGCTCGACGGCAAGGGTGGCACGGAGAAGGCGGATGCCTTCGGCCGTACCCCGATCGACATCCTGGTGATGGGCTCCGACGGCAGGACCAGCGCGGTGGACTGCAAGCTCGGCGGCGGCTGTTCGAAGACCGGCGTGCAGACCGGCCACGGGAACGCGGACGTGGAGATGGTGGTGCATGTCTCCGCGGACCGTTCCAACGCCACCGTGATGAGCATCCCGCGGGACACCATGACCCATGTCCCGGCCTGCAAGGACAGCGTGACCGGCCAGTCCACGTCCGGCTACTACGGCCAGATCAACAGCGCGCTCCAGTACGGCCCCGCGTGTCAGGTGGCCACCGTGCACCAGCTCACCGGCATTCCCATCGGCCACTTCGTCGAGCTCGACTTCTCCGGCGTGGTCAAGATGTCCGACGCGGTCGGCGGTGTCGACGTCTGCGTCAGCGACAATGTCTACGACACGTACTCGCATCTGAAGCTGTCCAAGGGCACCCACACCCTCAAGGGCGTCGCGGCCCTGGAGTTCGTCCGCTCCCGGCACGGCTTCGGGGACGGCAGCGACCTCGGTCGTACCGTCTCCCAGCACATCTTCCTGAGTGCGCTGATCCGCAACTTCAAGAGCGCGGGCACACTCACCGACCCCACCAAGGTGTACGACCTCGCGGACGCCGCCACCAAGGCGCTGACCGTCGACGACGGCCTCGGTAGCGTCAGGAAACTGATCGCGCTCGCGGCCGACGTGGACAAGGTCCCCACCAAGCGGATGACGTTCACCACCATGCAGACCGCTCCCGACCCGGCCAACCGCGACCATGTGCTGGTGGGCGCGGGCGCCAGGAGCCTGTTCTCTGCCATCGCGGGCGACCAGTCCCTGACCACCGGCTCCGGCGGCAAGTCCGCGGCGGCCTCCGTGACAGCGAAGGCCTCCGCGACCGCCTCGGCCGTGCCCGCCTCGCAGATCGCCGTGACGGTGGAGAACGGGACCACGATCACCGGCCGCGCCTCGACGATCGCGACGGCCCTGACCGACCACGGCTTCAGCTCCGGCACGACCACGGCCAACGCCCCGAGCGCTGCGACCACCACCACCCTGACCTACGGCACGGGCCAGAAGGCCGAGGCCCAGACGGCCGCCAAGGCATTGGGGCTGCCCTCCTCCCAACTGAAGCAGGGCACCGGAACGGGGCTGACGCTGGTCATCGGCAGCGACTGGCCGAGCGGTGACAGCTACCCGGGCGGCACCTCCTCGGCCCCGCCCGCCGACACGCAGGCCGCGGTCTCCAACGCCCACGCCTCCACCGCCGACCAGGCCAGGACCTGCGCCAAGGTCAGCCCCTACAGGACGGTGCAGATCAACGGCGTGCCGATGACCCCGGCGCAGGCGTACGCGGCTGCCGTCGCCGAGCCCGATTCCGACGCGTGAAGCGCGCGGCCGCGGTTGTGTCCGCCGCCGCGCGCGAGCGTCGACATCGGCCGCCGGCTACTGGCGTGTGCCGCAGCCCGGGCAGAAGGCCGCACCGTTCGGAACGACGCCGGAGCAGGAGGCGCACTGGTTGGACTGGGCGAGGTGGTAGCCGCACCCGGAGCAGTAGGCGGCTCCATGGGTCTCGGTACGGCACTGAGGACAGACCAACTGCCGGGGCGTGGACGGGTCGTAGGTCTGCCCCGCCTGCTGCCCCGCGGCGTAGGACCGCTGCGAGGCCATGTCGTTGAGGCCACGCTGCTGGGCCGCCATGGCCTCGGCCGCGGTGTCGGGGGCGCAGTGCAGGCACAGTCCCTGCGCGGCGTTCCAGCAGCGTCCGCAGACGTAATTGGTGCAGCGAGCGCAGCGGTTGAAGTGCCCCTGCGCATTGCTGATCGCCCGCTGGAAGGCGTGGTCGCGGGCCTGTCCCCAGCCGGCCCCCGCAAGCCCGTCGGCCGCCGACGTCACGCCCCTGCCCGTGTTGCCGAGCAGGCTCCAGGCGACGTCGGCTCCTTTCTGGAGCCAGCTGGCGGCCCGCTCGCCGACGTACGCCTCGAAGGGCGACCGCCAGGTGTCGTAGCACCGGGAGCAGGAGAACTCGAATTGGAAACCGGCCCCGGTGCCGTTGCGTTCGCACAGGTCACGATAGTTGTTGCTGAAGTAGATCTCGCTGCTCATGTGGTCCCCCCACAGGTCGAGCCGTCGGCACACTGCCGTACGACGCAGGCGGAAGAGTACTGGTTCTCGACGGCCGAAAAGTCACCTCGTCGGCCCTGCGCCCGGCCTGCCTGCATCGGACGGCGTCCGGTGAGACCGTGACGGCCCGTCCCGCCGCCGAGAGTCACCCGCCGCTGATCTCCGCGAGCCCGTCCTTCAAGGGCTGGCTATGTCGAAGCCGTACCGTAGCGGTTCGCTCGTGACGCCGTAGTCGCGGCGGTAGAGGTACACCCCTTCCGCGCGCAGGCCCTGCGGTCCGGCTTCCACCTGGCACGGATACGTCACTTGGATCACCCGCGGCCGGTCGGAGACCTTCATCCGCAGTCCGTCCGCGGGCCCTCCGGTGAGCACCGCGGTCTCCCATCCCGTCATGCCGATCGTTTCCACGGCCATCAGTTTAGGGCTTGCGCAAGTCGACATGTGTCGCTGCGGCGCTCCCCGGTGTCGCATCGTCCTGCGGCACCTCGTCGGCCGCTTCGCGCACGGCTTCGGCGACCTGCGCCAGTTCCGCCCTCGGGTCGAGGGCGCTGCGGACCTCGTCGAGCCCGAAGCCGTCGCCGAGGCCGTTGCCGCCGCCGTCGAGGACGTGCTTGCGCACGAACGTCTTCGGATGCAGGTCCTCGAACTCGAAGTCCTTGAACCCCGGCCCCAGTTCGGAGCGGATCTCCTCCTTGGCGCTCTCGGAGAGCTCCCGCACCTTGCGCAGGAACCCGGCCACGTTCTGGATGATCTCCGGGAGTCTGTCCGGTCCGAACAGCAGGACGGCGAGGACCGCCAGCGTGACCAGTTCCATGGGGCCCACATCGGAGAACATCTGGCACCCTTCGCCTTCGCCAGGTCGACCCGCCCGGCGCGGGAACCCTGTGGGGTCGATACTTTAGTGGTTGCGCAAGCATGGGAACCGTCGCGGTGGTGTCGGCGTTGAAGCCCAGTGACCGTGAAAACAGTCCGCAGTCGAGAGGAAGAACCGTGGGAGTAAGCCTGGGCAAGGGCGGCAACGTGTCGCTGAGCAAGGAGGCGCCGGGCCTGAGCGCAGTGCTGGTCGGTCTGGGCTGGGACGTACGGACGACGACGGGCGCGGACTACGACCTGGACGCCTCCGCGCTGCTGCTCGACGCGTCGGGCAAGGTCGCCTCCGACCAGCACTTCGTCTTCTACAACAACCTCACCAGCCCCGACCGTTCGGTCGAGCACACCGGCGACAACCTCACCGGTGAGGGCGAGGGCGACGACGAGTCCATCAAGGTCGACCTCGCCGCCGTACCGGCCGAGATCGAGCGGATCGTCTTCCCGGTCTCCATCCACGAAGCGGAGTCGCGCGGCCAGAGTTTCGGGCAGGTGCGCAACGCCTTCATCCGCGTGGTGAACCAGGCCGGCGGCCAGGAGATCGCCCGCTACGACCTCTCCGAGGACGCCTCGTCGGAGACGGCAATGGTCTTCGGGGAGCTGTACCGGTACGGCGGAGAGTGGAAGTTCCGCGCGGTCGGCCAGGGTTACGCGTCCGGCCTGCGAGGCATCGCGGCCGACTTCGGGGTCAACGTCTGACCGCAGCCTCCGGTCCCTTTCGCAGGTCAGGGCGTCCCACGACTCCTGGACGGTTCGGGCTGCCGTTGGCGCCCTTCAGCGAGGGGGTCGATGTCCCTGCCATCACTGTCCGAGACCGCGTAGCTGTCAGTGGATGGAGGGCCGGCGGGCGGATGGTCAGAGCCGGGGCATCCGGTCCCCGCCGACCTCGCGGCCTTCAGGCCGCGTCGTGCTCGGCCTCGGTGACGGTGGCCGCCGGTGACGGGGTGGGTGCCGTCGTGTCGGTGCTCGCCACCGGCGCCGCCATGGTCCAGCCGAAGGCCGGGCGGGCGCTGGACGACGGCCGTCTCACCACGCGGGGCGGCATCACGGTGGGCTCGCTGCTCATCGCGAACGGTCTGGGATGTGCGAACTGCCGGGCCTGACCGGTGTGCTGTCCGCGTGCGGGGAACGCCTCGGCCGGACCATGGGCTCGGCCGTGAACTCGGGGATGCGGGCGGCGCTCGTCGCACCCGCCACCCGCACCTACGGCAAAGAGGCCGCAGAGTTCGAGCCCGCGGGGTTGTCGCCGGGTGAACTCGCGGGTCGCCTGCTTGGTGGTGTCGCGTGCCGACGGATGCTGCCAACCGGTGCCACGTGACAGCCCACCCGGTAGTTTCGGCTTCAGAGGTGATCCGCAATGACCGCACCTCCCTTGCCCGGTGTCCTTGCCGACCTGGCCCCGCTCCTCGACCACTGGGGTTACGGGGCGGTCGGTGGTCTGCTCTTCCTGGAGGACTTCGGTGTGCCCGTCCCCGGGGAGTCGATGCTCTGTACCCGGCCATCCGGCGTTATGAGCTGTACGTGCTCGCCGCAGTCGGCGTGGCTCTCGCCGTGGTGGTCGTTCGCCACCTGCGCCGTCGTCGGGCCACGGACGCGAGCCGGCCGTCTCCGGACCCGGACGATCGGCAGACTCCGGCTCGCTGACCGCCGGGTGCGACTGATCGGTCGCCAGTCGTACGGCGGATGGCCGAGCTTCGGGCGGTGCCGGTCCGGCGTTGACGCCGCGGGGTACAGGCGGGTCCAGCAGCGCACGTACGCACGGTGGCGCCGGGCCGGCGGCGGTGCGCGCGGATCAGCAGGGCAGGACGAGCGTGACGGTGGCGCCCTGCCCGGTGTTCTCGGCGTGTGCGGTACCGCCGTGCGCCGTGGCCACCGCCTGTACGAAGGCGAGTCCCAGGCCGGAGCCCTCGCTGGCGCGGCTCGCGTCGGCACGTGCGAAGCGGTGGAACGCCCGGGGCAGGAAATCGGGTGCGAAGCCGGGGCCGTCGTCCGTGACACGCAGTCGAAGCCTGCCGTCTTCGACGGCAGCTGTGACGTGGACGGCCCCGCGGCCGTGGCGCAGGGCGTTGTCCACGAGGTTGCCGACGGCCGGCCGCAGCCAGCGGGCGTCGACGTCGACGGTCACGCGGGCGGCGTCGACGATCAGGACGCGCCCCGCCCGCTCGGCGGTGCGTCGGTGCGCGGCGACAGCCGTGTCGAGCAGGTCGGCGAGGCGCACGGGCAGCGCGGTGGTGTGTCCGGCGCTGCCGAGTTCTTCCAGGTCGAGGAGGGCGTTGGAGAGGTCGATCAGGCGCTGGACCTCGGTGTCCACGGAGCGCAGGGTGTCGGTGAGTTCCCCGGCCGAGCGGGGGCGGTGCAGGGCGACGTCGAGTTCGGCTCTGATCAGGGTGAGCGGGGTGCGCAGTTCGTGACTGGCGTCCGCGACGAACCGGCGTTGGCGTTCCGCGGAGGCATCGAGGCGGTCGAGCATGTGGTTGAGGGTGTGGCCGAGACGGGTGATC
Source organism: Streptomyces sp. NPDC051172 (assembly GCF_040682555.1). Taxonomy (NCBI): domain Bacteria; kingdom Bacillati; phylum Actinomycetota; class Actinomycetes; order Kitasatosporales; family Streptomycetaceae; genus Streptomyces; species Streptomyces sp. NPDC051172. The sequence goes on along the minus strand of NZ_JBFBBE010000083.1, from coordinate 30,735 downwards.
TCGTCGTCGTGGTCCGCGGGCACGTCCAGGCGCGTGTTCTGGGCGCCGTCGGCGAGGGTGGCTGCCGCGGTGCGGTAGCGCTCGACGGGGCGCAGAGCGGCGCGGGCGGTGCGGTAGCCGACGTACGAGGCCGCGATCAGGGTCAGGCCGGATGCGATCGCCAGTTGGGCGAGGAGTTCACGCAGCGCCTCGTCGCGGTGACCGCGCCGCACGGCGGCGACCACGATCCGGGTCTGTCTGGCCGCCGTGACGCGCCTGGCCTGCAGCCGCAGGGTGTCCGAGGTGATCGGGAGCAGGGAGCCGACGTCCCGCCGGACGGTGGCGCCGTGCGCCACGGCATCCAGCTCGGCGGCGGTGAGTAGCAGTTCGTGGCGGAGGGCGTCGCTGGAGCGCAGGACGCTGCCTTGTCCGTCGAGGACCTGTTGGAGGCTGCCGCTGGGGCCGGGCGGGAGCTTGGTTCCGGCGCGCACCGCCTGGTCGAGGCTGCGCTGGTAGGTGGTGAGGTCGTCGTTCAGCTGCTGGTCCAGGGCGGTTTCGACCCGCCAGTAGACCAGTCCGGCAGCCCCGGTGAGCACCAGGGACATGGTGACGGCGACGGCCAGCACCAGACGCGTGACCACGGGCAGCCGCCGGAACCAGGATCCCAGCCGGTGACGCAGCCTCACGGGGCGGTCTCCAGACGGTAGCCACGTCCGCGCAGGGTCGTGATCGTCGTACGCTCGAAGGCGCGGTCGACCTTGGCGCGCACCTTGGAGACATGGACGTCGATGGCGTTGCTGCGCAGGTCGGTCTCGCCGTCCCAGACCTCGTCGAGCAGCTGGAGGCGGGTCACGACCCGGCCGGCGTTCTCCATGAGCACTCTCAGGACATCGAACTCGCGGCGGGAGAGGTCGAGTTCGGTCTCCGCCCGCCAGGCGCGCTGCTGCTCGGGGTCCAGGGCGAGGTCGCCGATCTGGAGGCGGCCCGAGCAGTCGGGGCGGCGCCGGGAGATGGCCCGCAGCCGGGCCAGCAGTTCCTCCATGGCGAACGGCTTGACCAGGTAGTCGTCGGCGCCGGCGTCCAGGCCGGCGACCCGCTCGTTGATCGCGCCGCGGGCGGTGAGCAGGACGACGGGGACGTCGATGCCTTCGCCGCGCAGCGTCCGGCACACCTCGACGCCGTCCATCCCCGGCAACATGACGTCGAGAACCACGGCGTCCACGCGCGGGTCACGGGCGGCGGCCAGGCCGGAGGGGCCGTCGTAGCGGCCCTCGGCGGTGTGACCGGACTCGGTGAGGTAGCGGACGACCAGGTCCGTGAGGCGCATCTCGTCGTCGACGACCAGGCAGTGCATGCCGGTCAGGCTAACCGCCCGGGGCACCGGCTCCGGGCCCCGGGAAGGCTTCATGGTCTGTTCATGTGACCTCCCTACCGTCGTTCAGGTCGCGGTGCACCGCGGACCGCGACCGGTCCGCCGTCCGACGTGCCGGGACGGAAGGGACTGACATGCACGCACTGGTGCTCGCCGCCAAGGGCATCACCAGCCACATCGCACCCATGGACCTGATGACCCGCGGCGGTCTCGACGTCATCGCGCTGTTGATCCTGGTCGGCTGGCTCTACCGGCGCCGCCCCAGCGTACCGGCGATGCCACTGGTGCTGGCCGCGCTGAACATCGGCCTCTTCGCCGCGATGAGCACGATCAGCGCCGGCAAGTTCCCGGCCGGAGTCGGCTTCGGCCTGTTCGGCATCCTCTCCCTGGTCCGGCTGCGCAGCGCGGCCTTCACCCTGCGCGACGTCGCCTACACCTTCGTCACCCTGGTCATCGCCCTGTGCACCGGGCTACCGCACTGGCAGATGTGGCTGGTGGTCGTACTGGACGCCGTGGTGCTGCTGGCCGTGCTGCTGGTGGACGACCCGAAGTCCTACGAGCCGCCGACCCGTACGGTCAAACTCACCCTCGACCGGATCTACCCGGAGCCCGCGCTCATCGCCCACGACGTGGCGCTCCGCTTCGGTCAGGCCCCGCTCTCCGTGGACGTCGACGAGGTCGACTACGTCCGTGAGACCACCCGGGTCTCCGCCCGTTACCCCGTTCAGCCCGGTGAGCCCATGTCCGTCCCGGACGCCGATCCGCGCGAGCAGGTGACGGCATCATGACCGCCGCCTCGTTCGCCGCAGGGCTGGGCCTATGCGCGTTGCGCGGCGCGACGCTGGCCGAGGTCGACGCGGTCGCGGCCCTGCAGCATCGCACCGACCGCAAGTACCTCGTCCCGCTCGACCGCGCTCGCGACCTCGTCACCCGGCTCGCCGAGACGCACCGCGTTCTCGACCTGGCCGGCCGCCGTACGACGAGCTACTTCAGCGCCTATTTCGACACCGAGCAGCTCGGTGCGTGGCGCGCGCACGCCCAGGGCCGGCGCAGACGTTGGAAGGTCCGCACCCGCCTGTACGCGAAGGACGGACTGTGCCGGGTCGAGGTGAAGACCAAGGACGGCCGCGGCGCCACGGTCAAGCACGCCCTCAAGGTCCCGGCCGCCGCTTACGGCCATCTCGGCGTCCAGGCGGCCGAGTTCGTCGACGAGACGCTGAACCGGGCCGGCATCCCGGTCGCGGCCAAGGAGCTGGCCCCCGCCGTCGAGATCCGCTACGTCCGCGCCGCCCTCGCCGACCTGGACCGCGGCACCCGCGTCACCCTCGACGGCGCCCTCACCTGCCATCACGGCGACCGCGCCGTCGCGCTCGACTCCGGCCACGTGCTCGTCGAGACCAAGGGCGGGGTCCGACCGGCCACGGCCGACCGGCTGATGCTGGCCCTGGGCGGCAGGCCCGTCTCCCTCAGCAAGTACGTCATCGGCCAGTCCCTGCTCACCCCCGGCCTCCCCGACAACGACGTACGCCGCCTCGCTCGTACTCACTTCACCAGCGTGACGAGCACGGCACCGCTCCACGAAAGGACCTCCGCCGTATGAACGTCCTGCGCGGCATCAAGTGGCAGTACGCCCTGATCGCTTTGCTCGCCCTCGCGGCCGTCGCCGTCGGCGTGGTGCGACCGCAGCCGGTCTCGGCCGCCACCGGCGACCCCGCGAAGAAGAAGCCCGGCGCCACGGCACTGATCAAGCAGAACCCGCCGCCCACGCTCTTCACCGATGCCGACATCGCCACGATCGGCAAAGAGGCGACGGACCAGCGCAAGAAGGCCGACGCCCTCTTCGCACACTGGAAGGCCGCGCACGGTACCGCCCGCGACGACAAGGCGTTCGCCGCCTGGGCCGCGCAGCAGGTGCCACCCCCGCCGTCGGCGAAGGAGCGCACCGCCGAACTCCGTCAGGACCAGCAGCTCGCGAAGACCCGTACGGCAGCGGGGAAGAAGGCTGCCACCTGGCTGGAGCTGTACGGCAAGAAGGACATCTGGAAGCTCTACCTCCACGACCAGCGCGAACTGATCCCCGCCGCACAGGGCACGGCGGAGAAAGCCGCGCTCAAGGCCGCCCTGAAGCTGGCCAAGACCATCAGCGACCAGCTGGCGGCCAAGGACAAGCAGCCGGCCCCGTTCGTCCTGGACCCGACCCTGCGTCCTGAGAAGCACATCAAACCCGGCGCCAAGGGCCCCGACTCCTACCCCTCCCGCCACGCCACCCGCTCCGCCGCGGCCGTCACCTTCCTCAGCGCCCTCTCTCCGCACCGAGCCGCCGACTACGAGTGGATGCGCGCCGAAGTCCTCTACTCCCGCCTCTACATGGCAGGCCACGTCACCAGCGACCTCACCGCCGGCACGCTGCTCGGCGACCTGATCGGCGACTACGAGCTCACCGTCAGCGGACACTGACATCCCTGACACCTCGGTGCTCTGCCCGCCCTGACTCAGCTCGCACCTATTCGGCGGTGGCCGAGGTCATCTCGACGTCGATCACGCCGTCGTTCTGGAACAGCTCGGCGGTGAGTGGGCCGGCGTCGGCGGTGCCCTCGAGTTCGAGCAGGACGTGTGCGGCGGGATCGGTTCGGCCGGGCAGGCGGTCGACCTTGACCTGGAGGATGTGGAAGCCGCGCCGGGTGCACGTCTCCATGAGCTGGGGCAGCAGGGCCGTGCCCGTGCGGTACGTCATGCTCAGTTCGAACGTCGACGCGGTCGCGCCGGGTATCAGACGGTCGGCCAGCAGGGGATAACCCCGTACGACGAGGAAGTGCAGGGCGGTGACGGCGCAGGCGAGGATGGGCAGGCCGCCTCCGCAGGCCATGCCGACCGCGCAGGTGAGCCAGATCGTCGCGGCGGTGGTCAGACCGCGGACGGCGTCCCGTCGTACGAAGATGAGGCCGCCGCCGATGAAGCCGATGCCGGAGACGATCTGGGCCGCCACCCGCGAGGGATCGAAGGAGACGTTGTCCAGGCCGAGCACGTTGGTGAAGCCGTGCTGGGACACCTCCATCATCAAGGCACTGGCGATCCCGACCAGGGTGTGGGTGCGCAGGCCCGCGCTTTTCTGCTGGGCCGCCCGTTCCCAGCCGACGAGGCTGGACAGCACCAGGGCGAGCCCCAGTTCGGCCAGCTGACGCAGGCCCTGTCCGTTGTCCACGTCCCACAGGGGGACTGCCAGTCCGGTCACACGCACCTCCCGTCCACCCGGGGCGTCTACCCCGGGGGCACAGACCAAGGCTGTGACGAGTCCGACAGGTCGCCCCTGCCGTGGTGCGGGAGCCGATCGACGCACGGACTCATCAGATCGCGGCCGACGGCCGAAGCCGTTCTCGTCGCCGCCCTCGACCTGGAGGTCCTGGCGTTGCGGCGAGCACGCCCGTGTGGGCGATGCGGCTTGGAGTCGCCCTGCCTGCCCTAGAAGGTGCTCTGCGACGGTTCCCAGACCGAGCAGTCGTGAGCGAAGAGAACGCCTCGTGGGTCGAAGTCGGCGAGTCGCGCCATCCAGTGCCGGTAGGCGGGAAGCGGCTGCTCCACGCCGTCACGTGCCGCTCGGTGTGCCAGCTGGTCCGATGCGTAATGCGAAGCGAAGTCGTGCGCCTGGCCGGCGAGGACCACCGTGCCGTCTCCTTGCCGGAGGACCAGCGACTGATGCCCTTGGGTGTGCCCTGGTGTCGGAATGATCCAGACACCCGGCCAGACCTCGGCCTCACCGGAAAGCTCCTCATAGGACGCGGCGGGGAAGTCGATCAGTTCGTCGAAGGTGTGGTCGCCGTTGCGGGCAGTGGCCAGCTCGATGTCCTGGACCAGGATGGGCTTGCCGCCCAGCAGTGGGTTCCCGCCGCAGTGGTCGAAGTGGAGGTGGCAGTTCGCGACGAGTGAGATGTCGTCAAGCACGACTCCGGCCGCGGCCAGGGCATCCTGCAGGTCTCGCCGTCGGGGCCGGTAATGGGCTTCGGTCTCGGGGTCCGCCTTGCCGATGCCGGTGTCGAAGAGGATCAGTCCCCGATCGTGTTGCACCAGGTAGGCGAGCACAGGTTCGACCCGCGGCTGCGGGCCGCCGATCTCCGAGGCGGGCCGGATGAAATACCCCAGATCGAGCCGACGCACTGCCATGTTCTTCCCCATGCGGCCAGTTTCGCGGGTTCGGGTGCTCAGGTCGGCCGGTCTGCCGAGAGCAGAACCACGACCGACGCCGTCGGCCGCACCGAAGCCATGGCTGCCCTCACCGTCCGCAAGCCGACCCGTACTTGCACCGCAAAGCCCGGTCCGAGACCCCTGCCGGCCCGGCCCGCCGGCGATCGAGGCCGCCGAGCTCGGCCGCCTGAGCGAACCTGGTCGGCCGGGCTGCGGTTGTGGAACTCGGATCGACGTGGCCGGATGACCACTCGGGTCGCCCTCGCCGGACGAGCCGGATGTGAGCGGGACCGTCCGCTGCGCGACGGCGGCGCGAGGCGGGTGTTGCGTCACGCAGGCGGGTCTCCGGCCTTGGCCCGTGTGGCCACCCACAGGGCTATCCGTGTGCGGGACCGTAAGCCCAGTTTGTCGCGCACCTTGTCCAGGTGCGTGGCGACCGTATGGATCGAAAGGCCGAGCCGCTCGGCGATCTGACGGTTGGTCAGTCCGTCGGCGACGAGCTCGGCCACCATGAACTCCCTTCCGGTGAGCGTCGATCGGCCGTCCACGACCTCTGCGGCCTGCGTCGCCGTTCGGTGGTCGTCGCCCCTTGTCCGGAGGGCGTACGCGACAAGCCGGTCCGGGGGCAGGCGGCGGCCGCCGCCGGCGGCCGCGTCCCGAGCTGATGCCGGCAGCCGTGTACTGATACGAGTCACCGTTCGTTCCACCTGTCGTCGCCAGGGAGCCTCGGAGACGGTGTCGAGGCGGCGGCGTGCCTGTGCGCTCGCTTCGTACAACAGGAGGGCCCGTCGCGGGTCTCCACTCTCGGCGGCCACGAGCGCCAGACCCTCCACCGGGTAGAGCGCGTGAAAACTTCCTTCGGGCACGATCCGCAGCACCTCGCCGAACAGCGCCTCGGCGCTTTCCAGTTGCCCCAGGGCCAGCCGCACGGCGCCCGCCGTGTGCAGAGCGGCCGCGACCTGGTTCCACGGGGCGTGGTCCTTGAGCACGGGCAGGCAGCGGGACATGAGGGTGTCGGCCTCCAGCGCCCCGCCCGCTTGGAGCAGTGCCCAGGCCAGGTGATGGGTGCACCATGCGGTGTCCCTGGGTCTGCCCAGCGTGCCGACGACCTCCAGGCACTCACGCAGATCCGCTACGGCCGCGTCGAATTCCCCGCGGCACAGCCGCGCCGCGGCCCGCGCGTCCAGGGCGTTGGCAAGTCCGGCGGGGTGAGCGCGCATGCGCTCCACGGCCACCGCCTGCTCGCCGAGGTGCAGCGCCTGCGCCGGATCGGCCCGCTGACAGGCTACGCGCGCTGCGAGCGCCGGTACCGCTCCGCCGAGCCTCCGGGCGCCGGTTTGCGGCAGCAGTCCCGCCAGTAACGCGCGGGCGGCGGACGGCTGTTCCTGCTCGTAGTGCACGCGCGCCAGTTCCAGTTCCAGGCGTGGGCGCGAGACACCGTCGTGACCGGTGGTGTCGGCCAGAGCCGCCGCGAGGTTGTCCCGTTCCGCGGCCAGCGGATTGCCGGCCTGGTCGGGGAACACCTCGTCGCCGGCCCGGTCCGCGAGTCCGTTCAGCCACCCGAGGACCCGGTGCCTGGTGCTGTGCAACTCGCCGGATGCAAGCAGGCGCTCCAGGGCGTAGGCGCGGATGGTGCTCAGCTGTCTGAATCGTGCGGTCTCCGCGTCTCCCGCCGCCTCTCCCGGGAGACGTGCGATCAGGGACTTGGCCTCAAGGGCGCACAGGATGCCGAGTATCCGCGACGGGACGACGCCCTCGTCGGCGCAGACGGCCCGCGCCGCGGCCGTGTCGAAGCCGCCGACGAGGACCGCGAGACGCCGGAAGACGGCCTGTTCGGCCGGAGCGAGCAGGCGGTGGCTCCAGTCGATCGCGGCGGCCAGTTCGCTGTGGCGCCCGGGGCCGGTCCTGTGCCCGTCCGACAGCAGGGACAGCGGGCACATCTGGTCGCCCAGTCCTGCCAGGATGTCGCGCGGCGGAAGCGTTCCGGCCCGTCGGGCCGCCAGCTCGACGGCGAGCGTCAGGCCGTCCAGTCTGCGGCAGATCTCGGCAACCAGCCGGCCGTTTCTGCGATGCAGCGTGAACCCTGGTGAGCAGCTCGAGGCACGCTCGACGAACAGCCGGACGGCGTCCGCCCGCAGAAGGGCGTCCGGGTCGTCTCCGGCGTCGGCCGGCGGCAGCGACAGCTCACCGACGCGCAGCACGGTCTCCCCGGGTACCCGCAGGGCCTCCCGGCTGGTGGCCAGGATCCGTAGCCGAGGGCAGCGACTCAGCAAGCTTGCGATCAGCCGGGCACACGGCTCGGCCAGGTGCTCGCAGTTGTCCAGGATCAGCAGCCGACGGGCGTCGCCGATCGCGTGGACCAGGACGTCGACACCGGATCCTCCGGCCCGTTCACCGACGGCCAGGGCGGCGGCGACGGACTGTGCCAGCGCTGCACCGTCACGCAGCGCGTCGAGTTCGACCAGGTCGACCCGTCCGTGGCGGTTGGGCAGGCCCCTGGCGAACTCCAGCGCCAACCGCGTCTTTCCGACGCCGCCGGCGCCGGTCAGCGTCAGGAGTCGCGACGTCCTCAGCAGCGTACGCAGTCGCGACAGCTCCGCCCGCCGGCCCACGAAGGAGTCGAGGGCATGTGGTAGGCCGCGGCCCTGGGCGGTGGTCGCCGGCGCGGTGGAAGCGCTCTGTGCCGGCGGTGACGCGGCCGTCTGCAGCCCGCTCGAATCCGGGCGCGCCGAGCGTTGCCGGAACGCCCGTTGTCTGCATGCGCCGGAGCAGTAGCGAGCCGGTCGACCACCGCGAGGGCGACCGGTAAGTGGCGCACCGCACGACTCGCATGTCATGCTCCGGTCATCCCCGCATCCCGGCCGCCCATGCCCGGATGCGAGGCTCACGTCCGTCATCGACGCACTGGGATACGCGACTCGCGGCATGCATGGAAGGCCGGATGGAGTGTCAGGGCACGGCGTCGGGATCGATGCCGAGCACAACGGCGCCGCTCACTCCCTTGCCGAGGTCGCTGCCGACCTGCGTGAGCGTCAGCAGGGTGGAGGACCCGCCGTTGCGGTAGATGCCGTCCCTGGCGTTGGGCGTTCGCGTGGCCGTGTTGCTCCGGTAGGGGGCCAAGGCGGCGACCCTGCTGTTGTACGTCTCCGGGAAGTAGAGCTGACCGGTGTGGGAGACATGGCCTCCCTGGTACTTGCCGCTGGCGACGGTGCCGCCGACATGCGTCTTCACGTGGATGTGGAGCGCACGGCCGACGTACCAGCCGGGGTAGATGGTGGTGAATTCGGCGACGCCGCCGGAGTCGGTGAGTTGCACGCCGCGCAGGAAGGTCGTGTCCGGGGTGGAGCCGCCGGCCACGTAGCCGGAGTAGACGCCGAGAGCGTCGCAGTGCCAGATGTCGACCGCCGTGCCCGGCAGCGCGGAGCAGGTCGCGGTGTCGATCACCTTGACGCGGAGGGTGAGGGGCACGCCGGACCTGCCCTCGGTGATGTCCTTGCGGACCGTCTCCAGGTCCAGGTAGTACGGCCCCTCGGTCTGCTCGGGCGTGAGGACGCAGTCGGCGGCCTGCCGGGCCGGGACAGCGTCGTTCCGGCCTGCGGCCACGGCCGCCTGCCCGGACGGAAGCCCCAGAGCGGCCGCTCCGAGGGTCGCACCGCCCAGGGCGGCGATGACGGTTCTGCGGCTCGCACCGCCCGAGCCGCCGGCCGGCTCGGGTGCGCGCTCGCGTTCTGTGGAATGGGGGCGGGGGGTGTCAGTCATGCTGTGAGAATGGCGCGCACGGCGGTGCGCGGGATCGATCGGGTGACCGATGAATCGGGCGCGTTACGAAACGCACGCCGCCGACGTCCGCCCGGAGGTCCGGCGGGAGACAGAACATGGCAGCGCACTCGCAGGCTGGTCGTCAGCGGGAAGGCAGCCGCCTGCCTGACTCGGCTGCGGCACCGAAGTAGTCGCCGCCCTTGCGTTTGACGTCGTCCGTGCCCCACGCCTGCTCACCGTTGGCGCCCGTGTCGCCGTTTCCGTTCGCGTTCTGCCGCAGTGGTGCCTTGACCAGCCGCGGTATGTGCTTCGAGCAGTGGATGTAGGCTTCCTCGACCTCCACCTCCACCCACATCTGGGGGCGGCGGCCCGGCACCGGGTCCACCGGCAGATGCGGATGCCTCCGGCGCATCGCCTCGTCCGTGACCAACTGCGCCCGGCCGTTGACGTGCAGGCCGATACGGTCCTGAGAGAAGTCGATCATCAGGATGCCGACGTGCGGGTTCTCGCGGATGTTGCCGAGCGAGGCCATGACTCCGTTCCCGCGGTACTCCGGGTACGCCAGGGTCGCCTCGTCAAGTACCCCGAGAAAACCGGGCGGTCCGGCCCGGAACGTGTTGTCGCACTCGCCGTGGCGGTCCGCCGTGGCGAGGAAGAACATCTCCTGGCGGCCCACGAACTCCTGCATCCGCGGGTTCAGCCGATCCAGTACCTGCTCGTCGTAGAACCGGTCCGCGCGGCCGAGGGTGTCCAACTCGCGCTGCATCTGGTGTTCGCCGTGGCTTCCGGGCCGGTCGACCCGCTCGTCGTGATCCAACGATCCTCCTGACAGCGATTCCTTCAGGGCACCAGCCGAGGAGCGCCCCGGCCGCGTAGGAGAGCGTAGAGCAGATCGCTCGCACGGCTCTTCGAGGGGCGGCCGCGGGCTCCCTCCCGGTGGCGATGGGCTCAGCGAAGGAGTCGGCCCAGGTCAGCAGTCCTGGGCGGGCTTGCGGACGTCACCGTCGACGTGATCGACGCAGAAGGCGCCGCTCAGACCGTGAGGGTGGGGTGGTCGGTGCAGCCGCGGTGGTCGCCGCCGTAGAAGCCGGACGGATCCGGGGTGTTGAACGGGCCGCCGACGGCCGCCGCCGGGGCAGGTCCGGGTTGGCCGGGAGCAGTGAGCAGTAGGCCGCCAGGCCCGTGCTCCCGGTCTCGATGGGCTCCAGCGCGTCCGGGCCGGTGGCGTCGGCCTGCGTGAACGGGTTGAGGACGAACGTGCCGGGCCAGGCTTGGCGCAGGTGCACGGCAGGTCTGCGTCAGGACCTTCCAGCAGGTGCAGATGGGCCAGGTCCGGACCGGCAAGCCGATCCAGCAGCGCCGCGTAGACCTCGCTCGGTTGTCCTCGACGATGCCGTTGTACGGGTTCCCGGGCGAGATCCGCAGACCGACCCGTCGGCCGCCGATCGCCTCGGCAACGGCCGTCACGACGTCGACGGCGAAGCGGATACGGCCCTCGGTGGTACCGCTCCAGACGTCGGTGCACTGGTTGGCGTTGGGCGCGGGGAACCGGGCGATGAAGCAGCCGTCGGCTCCGTGGAGCTCCACACCGTCGAATCGGCCTCGATGGGGTCTGCGTGCTGCGTCGGCGAAGTCGGCTACGGTCTGCCGGATCTCCGCCTCGCTCAGCTCCTTCGGCGTCACGAGGTCCTTCGTGCCCTCCTTGGTGTACACCTGGCCCTGCGGTGCCACGGCGGACGGCCCGGCCGGCACCAAGGCGCCGGCCGGCAGGCTGGGGTGGCCGATCCGGCCGGTGTGCATCAGCTGCGCGAAGACCAGGCCGCGAGAGCGCACGATCCACTCGGCCCTTCGAGCCGCCGGGCGATCGGAACCCCGGTGAGGGCCGTCCGTGCCAAGGACGGCTGCGCACTCGCCTGGGGCGCGGCGAGCACCAGCGGACAGGCCCGGTGGGGGCCGGTGCCGGCGGTGCCGCAGAGCCCGTGCCCAGACACTGACCGCCGCCTCACTCCCGTCCGACCGGGGCGACCTGCCGGCCCAGATCAACTACTTGACGCATGCCGATATGGGCATACGATGAGTCCATGGCACGAGCAGCGACGACGTCGGACGTCTTCAACGCGATCGCCGAGCCGCAGCGCCGGGAGATCCTGGTGCTGCTGCGGGCGGGTGAGCGGCCGGTGACCGAGCTGGCCCGGGAGCTGGGGATGACCCAGCCGCGTGCGTCCAAACACCTGCGGGTGCTCCGGGAGGTCGGGCTGGTGCGGGACCGCAAGGCGGGCAAGCAGCGCCTGTACGGCCTTGACGCCGGCGGGCTGCGGCCGGTCCACGAGTGGACCGGCGGATTCGAGCGCTTCTGGAACGAGAGCTTCGACCGGCTGGACGCATACGTGCAGGACCTGAAGCAGGCGAGGCAGGAGGAGTAGCTGATGAGCACGACGGGACGAGGAGCGCCGGCGCAGTCCGCGACGGCCGACCGCGAGATCGTCATCTCCCGTGTCATCGACGCCCCGCGGGAGCTGGTGTTCGAGGCGTTCACCGAGGTCCGGCATCTGTCGCGCTGGTGGGGGCCGAACGGGTTCACCACCACTACGCAGTCGTTCGACTTCCGTGTGGGCGGGGAGTGGGACTTCGTGATGCACGGACCGGACGGGACGGACTACGCCGAGTGGATCTCCTGGACCGAGATCACCCCGCCCGAGCGGATCGCGCTGCTCCACGGCGAGTCCCGCGACGACCCGAACGCCTTCGTGTCGGTCCTGACGTTCGAGCCCGAGGGTGCGGCGACCCTGATCGAGATGCGCACGGTGTTCCCCACCAAGGAACTGCGCGACGAGGTGGTCGAGAAGTACCACGCGATCGAGGGCGGCCGGCAGACCCTGAGCAACCTGGCTGCCTACGTCACCGAGATCGTTCGCGAGGGAGAGCGCTGATGGCCGGGAAGGTGTTCTTCAGTGTGTCGATGTCGCTGGACGGGTTCATCGCGCCCGGGTCCCTCGGGGAGTTGATGGGGCAGCAGTGGATGGAACTGCAGCAGTGGATCTTCCCGCTCCGGTTCTTCCGGGAGAACCTGAAGCTGGGCGAGGGTGGCGAGGAGGGGCGCGACAACGACATCGCGCGAGAGACGTTCGAGCGCACCGGCGCGAGCATCATGGGCAAGCGCATGTTCGACGCCGGCGAGCAGATGTGGCCGGAGGAGGCGCCGTTCCACACGCCGGTCTTCGTCGTCACGCACGAGAAGCGTGACCCCTGGGAGCGACCGGGCGGGACCACCTTCCACTTCGTCGACGACGGCAGCCGGCCTGCGCTCGACCGGGCCCGCGACGCCGCCGGCGACCGGGACGTCCGCGTCGCGGGCGGCGGCGCGACGATCCTGGAGTACCTCAACGCCGGCCTGATCGACGAGTTCACGATCGCGCTGTCACCCGTGCTGTTCGGCTCCGGAATCCGCCTGTTCGAGGGCGTGGACGCCGCCCGCGTGGCCCTGGAGCCGGTCCGCGCGGAGCCCTCTTCGAGGGTGACGCACCTGACCTACGCCGTCCGGGAGCGGTAGGCGTACGGCGGACGCGACAGAACCCCCACGCGGTTGGCAGCCACTGGAGGGGGGAGGGTCACCCGGTGACGTGGAACTCGTTCCCACCGGCGTCGAGGAACTCGCCGGACTCCCCATCGGGCTGGGTGACCTCCAGTCGCAGCCTGTTCCGGGCCTCCTTCGGTGCCGCGGGCGGCCCCATCACCAGCGAGACCGTGCTGGTGGGCCGTCGGCGCAACCGGACGCCCCACTCGTGAGACTCGACCTCGTGCCAGTCCGCCTGGGACTGCCAGAAGGCCCGCTGTGCGTTGCGGTCCTCCTCCGCGACGTCGAGGCAGATCGCGATGAGGCCGCAGTCGGCCAGCACGCCGGGGTGCCCGGGGCGCAGCACGCAGAACTCGTTGCCCTCAGGGTCGGCCAGCACGTCCCACGGGACGTCCCCTTGGCCGATGTCGACTCGCGTCGCACCGAGTGCGAGCAGGCGCGCCGCCTCGGCCTCCCAGTCCGGCCCCCCGGCCAGGTCGAGGTGCAGTCGGTTCTTGCGCGCAGTCTTCGGCTTCGCGGTCGGCACGAACCGCAACTGCAGGCCGCCCGTTCGGCCCCGCGTCGCGTCCGACCAGAAGCGGTCCATGCGCGCGACGTCCAGCGAGTCGATCACGATCCCCGTCAGCATCCCAACCCCCGAAAAAAGCTGTCGAACCTGTCGCCGTCTCATTCTCGCCGCCACTGCTCGAACGTGCGGCCATCAAGCCACGCAGCGAGTTCCGCGACCCGTCGCTCCCGCGACCGCCCATGTCCACCGACGTGCCGTCGGAAGTGAAGACCGGTGAGGTAGATACGTGGAGCAACGACAGCGTTACGTCCGGACACGTCATGTGGAACCCGATCCTCCGGGTTGTTCGGGGCGGTGAACGGGGTCTGCCAGACAACGTCCCGGCTGTGAACGTCGGCCGTGACACCGCTGCACGTCGAACAACCGGAGCACACCATGCCGACCAGCGTCCTAGTCGTGGTAGCCCTGTCCGTCCTTCTCGGAATCCTGGTGATCATGCTGGGGTCCAGGGACACCGACACATCCGCCTCGGGGGCGGCGGAGCATGTGACGCGCAACGCCGAGACCGTCGCCGGTGGGAAGCACATCGACTTCCCACAGGTCCGCTGGAACATCAACCGCGGCTCGGGCGCCTATCTGGCCATGCTCGACCGGCTGCGCAACCTCGCCGAGACCCGGCGTTTCGCCGACATCGTGATCAGCAGCGGCAATCGCACCCCCGCGGTGCATGCGATCGTACGACTCTGCGACTTCCACGTCGTGCGGTTCTTCTCCAGCGACACCCCGCACAAATTCGTCCTGAACCTCGTCTCCGACGCGCCCGGCAGGGAGGACACCACCGACGACAACTGGTTCCTCGGCCTGGGGGGCTACGACGCCCTGGTCCGCGTCGCGAACCAGTCGCTGACCGCGGTCGACCTGAGCGAGTTCGGCCTCGAGAACAGCCTCCGGGACCTCGGCGTCCGCGGCGCCGACCGCACCGCCCAGGCGCGCGGCATGCTGCGCTACCTCATCGCCATCACCGAGGCCTCCCGGTCCCGCAACATCGCCCACCGCATCGCGAACGGCATGGACAACGGGTCCGACGTCTTCTTCACCGCCGAGCAGGTCGGCCTGATGAGTCACTAGACCGGCAGCACGCCACCCGTGCCCGCGGCCTCACGCCCGGCACGGGCGCCGGCATCATCCTGCGGCGCGCCTGCGCGGCGGCGGCCCGAGACCTGGGAGCCACACTTCACCCTCCACGGCTTCCGGTACGCCGAAATCACAGGCCGGCGCGGCGGCTTCCCGGGTCTCGACATCGTCGCCCACGCCCACCACACCGGCATGACCAGGACCGGCTGGTTCGACTGCTCCAACGAGCAGGTCAGCCGTCTGCACGAGAACGTGGGCCTTTGGAGAAGCGGTCCGCGTCGTCGCCGTACTTGCCGGGGGTGACGTCGACCGCCTGCGATCGCGGACGTCGGCCCACGGCGCAGGCGGTCGAGGGAGGTGCGGCAGCTCAGTCGACGTATGCCGGCGTGTGCAGCACTCTGGCGTGTCCGACGCGGCGGGTCGAGCCGGTCAGCTGGATGGTGCCGGTGAGCCGGATGTCGGTGCTGGAGGCGCCGAGCCGGACGGTGATCTCGCCGGGTTCGACGATGCGGTGCAGGTCGGGCCCGGTGTAGGCGAGGCGGTCGGCGTGGAGGCGGAAGGTGACCCTGCGCTCCTCGCCGGGTGCCAGACGGACGCGGGCCAATCCCGTCAACTGTGTTACGGGGCGGGGAAGTTGCGCGACGGGGTCCGCGGTGTAGAGCTGGACGACTTCGGAGCCGGGCAGGTCGCCGGTGTTGCGGACCAGGCAGCTGATCTCGACCTCGCCGTCGGTGGCGATCCGCTCGGCGCTCATCTCGAACCCGTCGTAGGCGAAGGTCGTGTACGACCGTCCGTGCCCGAAGGGGTAGGCCGGCGTGGGGTCGAGGTTGCTCACGCCCTGGGTGTTGCCGCCGAGCGGGGCGTGCAGGTAGGTGCCGGGCTGGCCACCCGCCGTCCGCGGGACCTGCACCGGCAGCTTGCCGGAGGGGTTGATCCGTCCGGTGAGTACCCCGGCGAGGGCCGGGCCGCCCTCCTCGCCGGGGAAGAAGGCCTGTACGACGGCGGCCACGCGGTCGGCGTAGGCACCGAGCGCGTACGGGCGGCCGGAGACGACGAGCAGGACCACCGGGGTGCCCGTGGCCAGCAGGGCCTCGACCAGTTCGCCCTGGACGCCCGGCAGCGAGAGGTCCTCCGCGTCGCAGCCCTCGCCGGAGGTGCCGAGGCCGAAGAGGGCGGCGCGGTCGCCGACCACGGCGATGCAGACGTCGGCCTGCCGGGCCGCCTCCACGGCCGCCTCGATTCCGCCGCGGTCGATGTTCTTGACCGGGCAGCCCTGTTCGTGGGTGATACGGGTGCCGGGCAGCTCCGTGGTCAGGCAGTCCAGCAGGGTGCGGGCCTCGATGCCGTTGTCGTGCCCCGGGTGGTGGGGCAGGACGTGGTTGGGGAAGGAGTAGCAGCCGAAGAAGGCGTTGGCGTCGTCGGCGCACGGGCCGACGAGGGCGATGGATCCGGTGTCCGCGGCCAGCGGGAGTCGTCCTGCGCGGTTGTCCAGCAGCACGATGCTCT
This sequence comes from Streptomyces sp. NPDC051172, assembly GCF_040682555.1. Taxonomy (NCBI): domain Bacteria; kingdom Bacillati; phylum Actinomycetota; class Actinomycetes; order Kitasatosporales; family Streptomycetaceae; genus Streptomyces; species Streptomyces sp. NPDC051172. The sequence goes on along the minus strand of NZ_JBFBBE010000083.1, from coordinate 14,724 downwards.
GCTCGGCCAGTTCGCGGGCGACGGCCCGGTGCGCGGGCGGGTCGAGGTCGATGGGATCGTCGCCGGTCACCTCCGGGGCGAAGTCGGCGTCGAGCAGCCCGAGTTCGGCCTTCTGGCGCAGCACGCGCCGTACCGCCCGGTCGACGAGGTCCTCGGAGACGGTTCCCTCGCGGACGAGTTCGGCGAGGGGTTCGCCGTAGCAGAGGGTGTCGGGCAGTTCCACGTCGATGCCCGCGGTGAGCGCGCGGGCTCCGGCCTCACCCTCGGTGGCGGCGATGCGGTGCATGGTGCGCAGGAAGGCGATGGACCAGTAGTCGGAGACGACCGTGCCCTCGAATCCCCAGTCCTCGCGCAGCAGCCGGGTGAGCAGGTAGGGGTCGGCGCCGGCCGGCATGCCGTCCACGTCGGCGTAGGAGTTCATGACCGAGCGGGCGCCGCCCTCCCGTATCGCCGTCTCGAACGGCGGCAGGATCACGTCGGCGAACTCCCGCGGGCCCATGGAGACGGGCGCGTGGTTGCGCGCGGCCTTCGAGGCCGAGTAACCGGCGAAGTGCTTGAGGGTGGCGATGATGCCGGCGCTCTCCAGGCCGCGTACGTACGCCGAGCCGGTCGTCGCGACCAGGTACGGGTCCTCGCCGAGGGTCTCCTCGACGCGTCCCCAGCGGTAGTCGCGTACGACGTCGAGGACGGGGGACAGGCCCTGGTGGACGCCGACTCGGCGCATGCTCGCGCCGATGGCGTTGGCCATGCGCTCGACGAGGCCCGGGTTGAAGGCGGCCGCCCAGGCCAGGGGGGTGGGGAAGACGCTGGCGTGGTGGGTGGTGAAACCCGTCAGACACTCTTCGTGGGCGATGGCGGGGATGCCGAGCCGGGTGCTGTCGATCAACTCACGTTGCAGGTAGGCGAGTTGCCGGGCTCCTTCGAGCGGCTCGATCGGCTTGGTGCCGAACGGGCGGGTGAGGTGGCCGAGTCCGTCCTTGCTGGCATGACCGAAGTCGGTGTGGCGGGCGAAGACGTCCTGCATGGGGGCGACATTGCCGCTGACCCGCTCGACGCCGGGCCAGGCGCTGCCGAGCTGGGCGAGCTTCTCCTCCAGGGTCATCTCCGCGAGCAGGGCCTCGACCCTGTCGTCACGAGGGCAGGCCGGATCGGCCCAAGGTGTCGTCATGGTGCGTTCCTCGGGGTGGTAAGGCGCGGAAGTGTCAGGTGTGCGCGGGTGGCGGGGCGGTGGAGCCCCGGACCACCAGCTGGGTGGCCAGCTCCACACGGTGGCTGTCCAGGGGTTCGCCGGCGGCGAGGCGGAGCAGCGTGCGCAGGGCGGCCCGGCCGATCTCGGCGAACGGCTGCCGCACGGTGGTCAGGGGAGGGGCCGAGGTGCCGGCGGCGGCGGTGTCGTCGAAGCCGACGACGCTGACGTCGTCCGGGACCCGCAGACCGTTGACCCGGGCGGCCTCGATGACGCCGAAGGCCTCCAGGTCGTTGCCGGCGAAGACCGCGGTGGGCGGCTCGTCGAGGGCGAAGAGCTCCAGGGCGGCCTGGTAGGCGGGTTCGAACCGGAAGGCCCCCCGCTTGATGAGCCGGGGGTCGGGCGTGATGCCGGCACCGCTGAGCGCAGCCTGATAGCCGTGCAGGCGAGCCGTGTTGCAGACGGCGTCGTGCCGGCCCTCGATCATCGCGATCCGGCGGTGGCCGAGCTTCAGCAGGTGCTCGGTGGCCGCCATGCCGCCGCTGAAGTTCGTCGCGCCGATGCTCGGCACACTCTCGTCCGGCACGTTCATCGGGTCGATGAGCACCAGCGGGATGTCGTGCTGGGCGAACTGCGCCCGCTGCTGGGCGGTCAGTTCGGACGTCACCAGGATGACGCCCTCCCGGCCGGCGCCCGCGATCTTCCGGGCCCAGGCTGCCCCGAGCGGGTCCTGGGGTGCCGTACCGATGACGACGTCGACCCCGGCCTCGGCCGCGGCCTCCGTGACACCCTGCGTGATCACCAGGTTGTTGGGGTTGACCAGCTCGTCGAAGGTCAGGTCGACGGTGCGCACCGGTGACTGCGCGCCGCCCGGACCGCGGGCCACGTAGTCGTGCTCCACCAGCAGCCGCTCGATGCGCGCCCGGGTCTCGGGCGAGACGTCACTGCGGCCGTTGACCACCTTGGAGACGGTGGCCACGGAGACCCCGGCCGCCTCGGCGATGCCGGTCAGTGTTGTCCGCTCGACGGCTCTCTTCGCCATGCTGGTCCTTTCGCTGGTTTACGGGGACCGTAGCGCAAGCTTTCGCGAGGTTCCAAGGGGTATCGACGATGTAAGTTCCTCGGTCCGCACCTCTTGACCCGCCTCAACCGCGCACCTAATTTGTCGGCCAGAAAACGCAGAGGTTTCGAAAACTTTCGAATCGCCCGCACTTCATCACATCCGACGCGGCCGACGAGCCGTCCACGCGATCGAACCTCTGAAGAGCCGAAGGAGCTCACGATGACCTCGAGAATGCCCTCCCGCGCCCTCATCACCGCCTCGGCGGCCGCGCTCAGCCTCACCCTCGCCGCCTGCGGCAGCAGCGGGCGCACCGCCGGCGGGGCCGGCGGAGACGGAACGCTGGCCTGGGCGCTCACCCAGGGCTCGGAGGCCACCTTCCGGGCCTCGGCCACTCAGTGGAACAAGGACCGGCCGGGCAGCAGCATCACCTACCAGTTCTTCCAGAACGACCCCTACAAGCAGAAGCTGCGCACCGCCGTGGGCGCCGGCAACGGTCCCGTCCTGTTCGAGAACTGGGGCGGCGGCGGGCTGAAGAGCTATGTCGACGCGGGGAAGGTCGCCGACCTCACCGCCGATCTCGACGCCGCCCCCGTCTGGAAGAACCGCATCTTCCCTTCGGTGCTCCAGTCGGCGACCTTCGGCGGCAAGGTCTACGGCGTTCCCGTCAACGGCGTGCAGCCCGTGGTCCTGTACTACAACAAGGACCTCTTCCAGAAGGCGGGCGCCCAGCCGCCGAAGACCTGGGACGACCTGCTCGCCCTGGTCAAGAAGCTCAAGGCCCAGGGCATCGCCCCGGTTTCCATGGGCGGCGCGTCCAAGTGGCCGGACCTGATGTGGCTGGAGTACCTCGTCGACCGCGTCGGCGGACCCGACACCTTCGCGAACATCGCCGCCGGAAAGAAGGGCGCCTGGTCCGACCCGGCCGTCCTCCAGGCCACCCGGATGATCAAGCAGCTGGTCGACGCGGGTGGCTTCGCCAAGGGCTTCACCTCGGTCTCGGCCGACACCGGCCAGGCCGAGGCCCAGCTGTACACCGGCAAGGCCGCGATGCTCCTCCAGGGCAGTTGGGGCTACGGCTCCATCAACACGGGCTCGCCGAAGTTCGTCTCCGAGGGGCATCTGGGCTGGGCCGGCTTCCCCTCCGTCGCCGGCGGCAAGGGCGACCCGACGAACACAGTCGGCAACCCGGCCAACTTCTTCTCCCTGTCCGCGCAGGCGAGCGCGAAGGAGAGGAAGGCCGCCGTCTCGTACCTCAAGGACGGCGTCTACAACGACACCTACGTCGACAACCTGCTCAAGAACGGTGACGTCCCGCCGGTCAAGGACCTCGACGCCAAGATCAAGGCATCGGCCGACCCGGACTGGTCGTCATACGTCTACAACCTCACCCGCGACGCCAAGAACTTCCAGCTCTCCTGGGACCAGGCGCTCAGCCCGGGACTCGGTGACGCCCTGCTCACCCACCTGGACCAGCTCTTCCTCGGTCAGCTCAGCCCCGAGCAGTTCTGCGCGCAGATGGACAAGGCGGCGGCGAAGTGAGCACCGCCAAGGCCTCCGCGTCCGCCCGGCAAGGCGGTCCGCCCTTCCTGATGGCCCTGCCGGCCCTGCTGCTCTTCGCCCTCTTCGCGCTCGTGCCGATGGCGATCGTCGTCTACCTCAGCTTCACCCGCTGGGACGGACTGGGCAGCCCGGCATGGGCGGGCACCGACAACTGGCACGAGGCACTGACCAGTTCCGTCACCCGGCACGCTCTCTGGCTCACCGCCAAGCTGATGGTGCTGTCCTGGGTGGTGCAGACCCCGCTCAGCCTGCTGCTGGGCGTCTTCGTCGCCGGCAGACAGCGCTACCGCGCCCTGCTCGCCGTCTTCTACTTCGTCCCGCTGCTGATCTCCACGGCCGCCATCGCCGTCATCTTCAAGAACCTGCTCGATCCCAACTTCGGCCTGGGCGCGGCCCTGAAGCTGCCCCTGTTGAACCAGGACTGGCTGGGCGACCCCCAACTCGCCTTCTACGCCGTGGTGTTCGTCATCGCCTGGCAGTTTGTGCCGTTCCACACGCTGCTCTACCAGGCCGGAGCCCGGCAGATCCCGGCCTCCCTGTACGAGGCGGCGTCGATCGACGGCGCGGGCCGGCTCGCCCAGTTCTGGCACGTCACCCTGCCCCAGCTGCGCTACACGGTCGTCACCTCGTCCACGCTGATGGTCGTCGGCTCCCTCACCTACTTCGACCTGGTCTTCGTCCTCACCGGCGGGGGGCCCGGCTACGCCACCCGCATCCTTCCGCTCGACATGTACATCACCGGCTTCCAGAGCAACGAGATGGGCCTCGCCAGCGCCATCTCCGTCGTACTCGTGGTGGCAGGCCTTCTTCTCTCCCTCGCCCTTCTCCGCTTCTCCGGCTTCAACCGGATGCGCAGCCAGCAGGCAGGTATGTGATGTCCGCGCTCTCCCACGCCCCGACCACCGACTCCCAGGCCCGCCCGGCGCCCATGACCGCGGGTACGCCGGACCGCTTCGCCCGTCTGCGCCGCAGCAACCCGCTCGGCGCGCTGGGCGGTGTGCTGTGGCTGGTGATCGTCCTCGTCCCGGTCTACTGGGTCGTCGTCACCAGTCTGCGCACCCGCGAGGGCTTCTTCGACGCCGACCCCCTCGCCCTGCCGACCAGCCCCACCCTGGCCAACTACCGCCTGGTCTGGGACAACGGCTTCACCCACTACCTCCTCAACAGCGCTCTGGTCACTGTCGGCGCGACCCTGCTGACCCTCGCGGTGTCCTTCCTGGCCGCCTACGCCATCGTCCGCGGCACCAGCCGGGCCCTGCGCTGGGCGTTCAACGTCTTCCTGCTGGGCCTCGCCATCCCGCTGCAGGCCACGATCATCCCGGTGTACTACCTGATCGCCAAGGCGCAGATGTACGACACCCTGCTCGCGATCGTGCTGCCCTCGGCGGCCTTCGCCATCCCCCTCACGGTGATCATCCTGGTCAACTTCCTGCGGGACATCCCCGACGAGCTGTACGAGTCCATGCGCGCCGACGGCGCGGGCCACTGGCGCATGCTGCTGAACCTGGCACTCCCGCTGTCCCGTCCCGCGCTGATCACGGTCACGATCTACGACGCCCTGAACGTCTGGAACGGCTTCCTCTTCCCCCTGATCCTCACCCAGAGCCCCGACAAGCGGGTCCTGCCGCTGTTCGTGTGGAGCTTCCAGGGCGAGTTCACGATCAACATCCCCGCCATCCTGGCCGCGGTGGTCCTCTCCACACTGCCGATCCTCGCCCTCTACGTCCTTGGCCGGCGTCAGCTCATCGGCGGGCTCACCGCCGGTTTCGGCAAATGAGAGGTCCTCGGACGGAATGTGTCCCTTCGGGCCCGTGTTGCTCCCGGACATGAGCGAAGCAGTAGTGGCAAGCGCGTACGGCGGTCCCGAGGCCCTGTCCGTGGTCGAAGTGGCCGTCCCGGAGCCCGGGCCGGGCCAGGTGCGCATCGCGGTCCGTGCCGCAGGCGTCAACCCCTTCGACCACAAGGTGTACAGCGGTGCCTTCGGAACCGACCCGGCACGGCTGCCGCTGCGGCTGGGCACCGAGGCCGCCGGTGTCGTGACCGCGGTGGGAACCGACGCGATCGGTCCCGCGGGTCCGGTGGAGACCGGCGACGAGGTGATCGTCCATCGCGCACCGGGCGCCTACGCCGACGAACTCGTCGTACCGGCTTCGTCAGTGGTGCCCAAGCCCGCCCGACTGTCCTGGGAAGAGGCCGGCGCACTGATGGCCGCCGGAGTCACCGCCGTGCACGCTCTCGAAGCGATCGGCCCGGGCAAGGGCGAGACGGTGCTGATCCACGGCGCCGCCGGCGGAGTCGGCCTGATGGCCGTGCAACTGGCGGTGGCGCGCGGCGCCACCGTTCTGGGGACGTCGCGCCCGGCCAAGCACGAGCTGCTGCGGGAGCTGGGAGCGGTCCCGGTCGCGTACGGACCGGGACTGGCGGACCGTGTGCGGGCGGCGGCGCCGGAGGGCATCCAGGCCGCGGCCGACCTGGTGGGCACCGAGGAAGCGGTGGACGTCTCCGTGGAACTGGTGGCGGACCGCTCCCGCATCGCCACCATCGTGGCCTTCGAGCACGGGGCCCGGGCCGGCATCAAACTCCTCGGCGGCGGCCCCGGCGCGGACCCGGGTACGGAGATTCGGGCCGCGGCCCGTCTGCAGCTCACCGCAGAGGCCGAGGCAGGACGACTGCGCGTCCTGATCGCCGGTAGCCACCCGCTGCGCGAAGCCGCCGACGCACATCGCCAGATCATGACCGGCCACGTCACCGGGAAGATCGTTCTGATCCCGTAGCGCCGCCGGGAACGCCTCGAGGTCCCCGTCCCGTCGGTTGCTGTGCGTCACTTCGAGCCTGTGGCCACCAGGGTCGCGGTGATGGGTTCGAGTTCGGTGGTCAGTTCGTCGAGTTCGGCGGGGGAGAGGGCTTCGTAGGGCGGGGCGGCGAGTTCGTCGGTGAGGGCTTCGATGCGGTGTTTGACTTCGCGGCCGGCGTCGGTGAAGTGGCCGCCGGTGTCGATGAGTCCGCGTTCGCGCAGGCCGTCCATGACGGCGGCCAGCCGCTGTTTCGGCAGGTGATGGATGCGTCCGAACGACTCCGCGGGGTGGATGCCCTGGTCCAGCGCGCAAAGGACATGGGCTTCCGTGCCGCCGATGCGTGCGCCGACGAGGGCGGCGATGTGTCCGTCGCCGCGGTGCTCGCGCAGCATGGTCGCGGAATGCCACAGGCGGGCGACGGGGTCGCTCGGGACCGCAAGGGTGCGCATGCCGGCGTACATCACCCGGCCTTCGGTGGGGGCGCTCGTGGCGGCCTTGGTGGTCAGGTCGGCGGCGCGCACCAGGCCCGGGGAGCCGGTCAGCTCCTCGCCGAGGATGCGGCGCAGGGAGGCCGCGCTGCCCCGCTCCCGCGCGGCGACGGAGGCCTCGGGCGGGATCGTCTCCCAGGCGCTGGGGATGTGCCGTGCGGCTTCGCCGTCGGCGAAGTTGTAGAAGGCTGCGTGCACGACTTGGGCCTCCACGCGTCCCAGTGGTGCGGCGCGGCTGGCGAAGTAGCCGTCCCAGTAGGTGCGGTGGCCCAGTGCGGCCAGCTCCTCGTTGCATTCGTCGGCGCAGTAGGTGACCAGGCAGATCGGCTCCAGGAGCTCGAACATGCGACGGGCGATGTGAGTCTTCGGATGCAAGCGCGTCGTGCCCATCGGGCTCTCCATTCGTCTCGGTGTACCGACTTGGACCGTCCGGCACACCGAAACTCATCGGTGACCGAAGGGGCTTCCTGGCTCAGGAAGCCCCCTTGGCCGATGTGACGGTCGCTCGTCAACCGGCGTCAGAGCGCCACGATCTGCCAGTCCTGGTTGGCGCCGCCGGCGGTCGGCCACTGGATGACGTCGGCGCCGTCCGACGTGGACGCGTTGGCGACGTCGGCGCACCAGCCGGTGCGGATGTTCACGAGCCGGTAGTAGCCGCTGGTGGTGGAGGGGACCAGCTTCCACCACTGGTTGTCGGTGCCGGAGTCGGTCCACTGGTCGAGGTTCGCGCCCTGGGCGGAGCCGCCGGGGCTGTCGAGGACCTTGCCGCTCCTGACGTTGGACAGCCGGTAGGAGCCGTCGGTGTCGGGCAGCAGTTTCCACTGCTGGTTGGTGCCGCCGGTCCAGGGCCACTGGATGACCAGGGCGCCGTCGGCGGTCGCGGCGTCCTTGACGTCCATCACCTTGCCGCTGTTGCGGTTGACCAGCTTGAAGGTGCCCAGGTCCGCGGTGAACGGCCGGTCGTAGACCTCCAGGCTGCGGATGGAGGCCCACACGGCGGAGGGCAGGCCCGTGACCGTGACCCGGACGTAGCGCGCCTGGGCGCGGAAGAGGGCGACCTGGACCTGGCTGGTGCTGGTGGTGGCGGTCAGGTCGGCCAGCGTGGTCCAGGTGGCGTTGTCGGTGGAACCCTCGATCCGGTAGCGGTAGTTGGCACCGTCCTTCTCCCAGGCGAGGCGGGTTCCGGTCAGGGAGCGGGTGGAGCCGAGGTCGACCTTGAGCCAGTGGCCGGTGTTGCCGTCGTCGGCACACCAGCGGGTGGAGGTTTCCCCGTCGACAGCCTTGCCCGCGGTGTTGCCCTTGGACGTCTCCTCGCTGTCGGCGGTGGCGGTCTTGCCTGCGGCGATGTCGCCCGGCTGCACGGAGCGGTCCAGCGTGACGCCGACGACGCTGTCCTCAGGGTGGGTGGTCCGGTCGATGCCGGTGATGGTGACCCGGCCGTCACCGCCGACGGTGGAGGACAGGCTGGTGCCGGAGCGTACGTCGAACACGCGGGTGACCTGGGCGTCCCCGATCGACTGGGTGGTGAACGAGGTGCCGCTGTAGCCGGGCAGCAGGTGGACGTAGAAGGTGTTGTCCTTGTACGTGTAGCCGTACTGGCCGTCCACGGGGTCCCACGGGCCGCCGCGGGTGGAGTAGACGGACTGGCCGCAGGCGGTCATGAAGGCCCCGATCCGGCGCAGCAGGCTCGCCTGGCCGGAGGGAACGGTGCCGTGCCGGTCCGGGCCTGTGTTGACCATGACCGTCATGTTGCGGACCCAGGCGTTGACCAGGATGTTCATGGCGGTGGCGTAACTCATCACCTGGCCGTCGGAGTTGTAGCCCCAGGTGCTGCCGACGCTGAAGACCTTCTCGCTGACCTTGCCGGTGCGGATCGCCCCGGACGGTACGGAAGAGCCCTCCTCGCTGGCGTAGTCGCCCATCCAGCCGGAGCGTGAGGTGGCGACGATGTTCGGCTGGTGCTTGCGGACCATGCCCATCAGACCCAGCGGGTTGCCGGCCGAGTCGGTCTCGCCGTAGGTGGAGTCCACCGGCCACTGGTTGGCCGGGTCGCGGAACCGGCCGGGCTCCCAGAAGAAGGCGCCGTCGGCGTCGGTGCCCTGCTCCGCGATCCAGCCGCCGTCCCACCACAGGTCGTCGATCACGCCGTACTGGGTGACCAGCTCCTTGACCGACTCGTACACCTCGGTCTTCATGATCCGAGCGTTCTCCTTGTGCGCCGGATCGGTGGTGTAACCCCACGGGTTGGTCGCGCAGTTGGTGCCGGTGACGTCGTAATAGCCCGGGTAGCGCCAGTCGATGGGGGAGTAGTACAGGCCCACCTTCAGCCCCGCTGCGCGTACCGCCGCCACATAGTCCTTGACGAAGTCACGGCTCAGCGGCGCCTGACCGGAGCTCCAGGCGTTGGGGTGGTTCAGCGGCCACAGCGCGAACCCGTCATGGTGACGGGTCGTCAGGGTCACGTACTTCGCCCCGAAGTCCTTCGCCAACTGTGCCCAGGCCGTGGGGTCGTAGGCGTCCGCGGTGAACTGCTCACTCGTCGCGTCGGTGACGTACTTCTGGTAGTTCGCCGGAGTGATCGGGGCGTTGTGCATCCACCACTCGCCCTTGGCAGGGCCCGAGTAGACACCCCAGTGGATGAACATCCCCAGCTTGGCGTCCTGCAGCCACTGCACCTTGGAGTCCGGCTGCTGTTCGAGGCCCATGTCGGTCTTCGGGATCCGCAGGGGAGGGAGCGGCAGCGGGTTGGCGGTCGCGGCGTATGCGGGGGCAGCCATCACGGTCGGGCCCACGACGGCGGTCACGGTTGCCGCCGCCGTTCCGGCGAGTAACGAACGACGTGAGAGAGCTCTGGGCACAGTTGTTTCCTCCTGCTCGTTGGTGTTCGGATCGCTTCAGCGTCGGGGACCTGGGCAGCCAACGGTGCCTATGGAAGACATGGGATGCATTAAGGGTGATTGGCGAGGCTGTTGTCCAGAGGTGGGAGAAAGTTTCCTTATAGCGCAGGGAGTTATGGAGGGCGATCCGGGAAGCGTGGACGCAGTCATTGGATGACTGGTGACGTTCCGCCCAGGCGCCGTGTTGAGGTTCGATCGCGTTCGAACCGTTGACCGGCAGTGTGCCGTCGTTCACGCCCTGGCGGTCAACGATGGTGGGGCGGAATGCCCGGTGAGGTTCTCGGGCCGCAGGATCACGTCCAGTTGCTCGGCGGTGAGCAGGCCGGCCTCGGCGGCGAGGTCCTTGACCATGCGGCCGGAGGCCAGTGCCTGGCGGGCGAGCGTGGTGCTCGCGGCGTAGCCGATGTGCGGGGCGAGTGCGGTGACCAGCCCGACCGAACGGTGGACCGTGTCGTGGAGGTGGGCGCGGTTGGCGGTGATGCCGGGGATGCAGCGGGTGGCCAGCGTGTCCCCGGCCGCGCGCAGGTGCGCGAGCGAGCGCAGCAGGCTGTAGGCGATGACGGGTTCGAAGGCGTTGAGCTGGAGCTGTCCCGCCTCGGCGGCCATGGTGACGGTCAGGTCGTTGCCGATGACCTCGAAGGCGACCTGGTTGACGACCTCGGGAATCACCGGATTGACCTTGCCGGGCATGATCGACGAACCCGCCTGCACCGGCGGCAGGTTGATCTCGCCGAGTCCGGCGGTGGGCCCGGAGGAGGTCAGGCGCAGGTCGTTGCAGATCTTGGAGATCTTCACGGCCACGCGCTTGAGAACGCCGGACAGCTGGACGAAGGCACCGCAGTCCTGGGTGGCTTCGATGAAGTCGCCTGCGGGCCGGACGGGTTCGCCGCTGAGCTCGGCGAGGTACGCACAGGCGAGTTCGGCATAGCGGGGGTGGCCGTTGATGCCGGTGCCGATGGCGGTGCCACCGAGGTTGGACTCCAGCAGCAGGGCAGCGGACTCGCTCAGGCGCCGGCGATCCTCCTCGATCATGACGACATAGGTGGTGAACTCCTGACCCAGCGTCATGGGCACGGCGTCCTGGAGTTGCGTACGGCCGATCTTCAGCACGTCGCTGAACTCCGCCGCCTTCTCGGCGAACGCCGTGGCCAGTGCTCCCAGCGAATCGCCGAGCCGGCGCAGTGAGGTGACCAGGGCCAGCCGTACGGCGGTGGGGTAGACGTCGTTGGTGCTCTGGCCGAGGTTGACGTGGTCGAGCGGATGGATCATCTCGTAGAACCCGCGGGGATGCCCCAGGTGCTCCAGGGCCCGGTTGGCGATGACCTCGTTGGCGTTCATGTTCGTCGAGGTGCCGGCCCCTCCCTGGATCGGGTCGACGACGAACTGCTCGTGCAGCTGCCCGGCCCGGATCTCCGCGCAGGCGTCGATGATTGCTTCGGCGATGTCCGGCGGCAGCAGCCCCAGGTCGCGGTTGGCCCGGGCGGCCGCCTGCTTGACCGCGGCCAGTGCGGTGATCAGGTCCGGGAACTGGGCGATGGTCGCACCAGTGATCGCGAAGTTCTGCACGGCCCGCGCGGTGTGCACGCCGTAGTAGGCGTCGGCGGGGACCTCCTTGTCTCCGACCAGGTCGTGCTCGATGCGTACGGCCATCTGCTGCTCCTCGTATTGCGGGGCCCCTTGACAGGCCCCCACGTCCGGCCTCAGTGTTGCCGACCAACACGCAGAACGCAATATATTGCATATGGCAGGAGCAGCCCATGGACACCGCACACCGCAGTCCCACCCACGCGGACACCCCACCAACCCGGCCCTCGGGCTTCCTGCGGCGATGTCTGAACGTGCCGATCGGCATCCAGTCGATCATCGCCGTCGGTCTCGGCGCCCTGATCGGATCCCTCGCCCCGGCTGCGGGCGAGCAGATGAAGATCCTCGGGGATGTGTTCCTGAACCTGGTGCAGGTCGTCGTCCTGCCCCTGGTCTTCCCGCTCATCGTGCTGGGCATCGCCCGCATGGAGTCGGTCAAGAAGGTCGGCAGGATCGCCGGAAAGGCCATCCTCTACTTCGAGCTCGTCACCACCGTGATCCTGCTGATCGCAGTGGGTCTGGCCAAGTTCACGGGCATCGGCAAGGGCGCCCCCGTCCACGGCGCCGACGCCAAGGACCTGGGCGGTCTGAGCCAGGGCATCGACTTCCACGATCTGGTCCTGCACGCCGTACCGAAGAACATCTTCGCCGCGTTCGGCGAGGGCAATCTGCTCGGCGCGATCGTCTTCGCTCTCCTCGTGGGCATCGCCATGTCCGCGATCGGCGAGAAGTCCGAGCCCTTCGCCGCCGTCCTGGAGTCGGTCGCCGCGGTGATGTTCAAGGTCGTCGGCCATGTCATCCGCATCGCGCCGCTGGGCGTGCTCGGCTTCATCTCCTACGACGTCGCCCACTACGGCTTCGGCAACCTGCGCAGCCTGCTGGGCTTCATCGCGGTGGTCTACGCGGGCCTGGCCATCGTCATCGGCGCGCTCTTCCCGCTGATTGCGGCGATCTACCGCATCCGCTACGTCGAACTGCTCAAGTCCATCGCGGGATTGGCCGGAATCGCCTTCGTCACGCGCAGTTCGGAGGCCGTACTCGCCCCCCTCATGGGCAAGTTGGAGGAGTTCGGCGTCAGCCGCTCCACGACTTCCTTCGTCGTCCCCCTCGGCTACTCCTTCAACACCGACGGCTCCGTCCTCTACCAGGCCGCCGCCCTGGTGTTCCTCGCCAACGCCTACGGCGCCGACACCTCCCTGCCTGCCCTGCTGCTCATGGTCGGCGTGCTCGTGATCCTCTCCAAGGGCATGGCCGGCGTCGCCTCCGCCTCCATCGTGGTCCTCATCGCCGCCGGCAACTCCCTCGGCCTGCCCGCCGAAGGCATCGCCCTGCTCCTCGGCGTCGACTTCATCGTCGACATGGCCCGCACCGGCGTGAACGTCATCGGCAATTCCCTCGCCGCCGCCGTCGTCGACAGCTCCGAGAAGCGGCGCGCAGCCAAACGAGGCAGTGGCGAAACCATCCACACCCCGGCCGAGCCCGAGACCCCGTCCCTGCACAAGGAACCGGCACAGTGAGCATCCCCACCACGGAGATCATCGGCATCCTCGGCGGCATGGGCCCCGCCGCCACCGCCGACTTCTACGCCAAACTCGTCGCGACGACCCCCGGCGCCGGCGACCAGGACCACCTGCGTACGGTCATCTGGTCCGACCCCACCATCCCCGACCGCACCCAGGCCCTGCTCGGCGACGGTCCCGACCCCACCCCGTGGCTGCTCGACGGCAGTCGCGTGCTGCGCGAGGCCGGTGCCACGGTCATCGCCATCCCGTGCAACACCGCGCACGCGTTCGTCCCCCGCATCGCCGACCATGTCGGCCTGCCCATCGTCCATATGATCGGCGAAGTCGCCCGGCACCTCGGGGCCATGGGCCCGCGCCTGCGCACCGCCGGACTGCTCGCCACCACAGGCACCGTCCGCGCGGGCCTGTATCAGGACTGGCTGGACCGCTTCGGCATCCGTATCGTCCTGCCCGACGACGCCAGCCAGACCCAAGAGGTCATGACCGCCGTACGAGCGGTGAAATCCGGCACCTACGACGACGCGACGACTGCTCTGCTGGCCCGCGCCGCACACCGGCTGATCGAACGGGGCGCGCAGGCGGTGATCGCCGGCTGCACAGAGATTCCGCTGGGGCTTCCCGAGAACGCCGTGGACGTCCCGCTCATCGACCCGGCCGTGATCCTGGCTCGGGCCCTCGTCCACCGCGCCAGGAAGGGGGCCGCCACCGAAGGAGCCGACTAGAGCGATGTACTGTATGCAATATGTCACTCGACAGTCCGGTTTCCCGCCGTCTCCTCAGCGACGAGGTCTTCCATCGCCTGCGCGACTCCATCGTCCGCGGCGAACTCGCCCCCGGAGAAAAAGTCAAGGACGGTGAGCTCGCCGAGCGCCTCGGTCTCAGCCGCACGCCCGTGCGCGAGGCGCTCGCCCGGCTCGCCGACATCGGCCTGGTCGAGGCCAAGCCCGGCGTCTACACGCGCATCACCACGCTCAACCGCCGTGACGTCGAAAAGACCCTCGCGGTCCTGCGCTCCCTCGACCGGCTCGCCGTCGAAACGGCCGTGCCCGTCATGACGAAGCAGGACCTCCAGACCATGCGCGAGGCCAACCGGGACTTCGAGCGGGCCGTCGCCGCCAACGACACCGCCGCCGCGCTCGCGGCCGACGACCGCTTCCATGCCGTACCGATCGGGGCCGCGGACAACCCCGTACTGAGCCGGATCGTCCAGCAGCTGCACCCGCAGATCCACCGCATCCTGTACCGCAAGTTCTCCACGCTGCTGGGCGGCCGCAACACCATCGAGCACCACGACCAGCTCGTGGGGATCTGCGCCACCGGCGATGCCCGTTCCGCCGCCGAACTCTCCGCACAGCACTGGTCCGAACTCGGCGGACACATCAACGAACTCTTCGACACCAACCAGTTCGTCGAGCCGACTGCGGGATGAGGGGCCATCCTCTGCGGATTCGGCGTCCGGCCTGCCTGCCGGGACTGGGAGGATAGCGCGTCGTCGCGGACGACCGGCGCGGGCACGGCGCCGGCGTGACGCCCGGTCTTGCCGCAAGGCCGGGAAGTTAAGGCTGGCTGGGGCGCTGTCCAGGCGCGGGTGGGCGTGCTGGCCCTGCGGTGAATGACGAACGGGACCG